>CAZVQE010000048.1:1509-11988 GCA_964628875.1 uncultured Anaerolineae bacterium | reverse complement strand
CATGCACCATCATATTCAAGTTCATATAGCGCAGTAAATGCAACCGAAGGGTGATCGTCGCAGTTATTCCAATGCGCACGACAGGCGAGCGTACGCACCACATTGATCACGCCACCATGCGTCACTAGCACAACATTTGATGGCAATGTGCCATCTCGCATTTCACAGGTCAATTCATCAAATGCTGTCCGGATGCGCTCAAAAAATTGACACGGGCTTTCGCCATTGGGATAAGTTTGCAGCCATGCCATGCGATTAAAAAACAAACCCGGATAGCGACGGTTCGCCTCATGATGCGAGATGCCCGCGAGGTCGCCGTTGTTGATTTCGCGCCACGCGGTCTTTGTATGTAATGGCAACCCAAGCGCGTTAGAAACGGATTGGGCGGTCTCTTTGGCGCGGCGCAGGTCGCTGCTCAGCACCATCTCGACTGGGCGCCAACAGCGATTCACCGCAAACGCAAGACGCGATGCCTGATCAAAACCAACGCGCGTGAGTCCGCGCTGGCTCCAGCCGCCTCTATATCCGCGTTCGTCTTGTGCGTGACGAATCAACAACAATCGCATGACATTTTGATTTTAATCGCTAAGCACAAATGTAATTCAATACTTGATACAAGACGCTCGTGAGAAAATTGGGCGGAATATAAATGGCAACAAATCCTCATGACTATCATCCGCTTGATGCAATATTTGCCCCACGCAATGTGGCTGTGATCGGCGCAACCGACAAAGCCTCGAGCGTAGGGCGAGCCATCATGTGGAATCTTGTAAGCAATCCATTTGGCGGCGCAATCTATCCGGTGAACCCGACTCGCGCGAGCGTGATGGGCATCAAAGCCTATAAGACGCTAAGCGATGTGCCCGATGTTATTGATCTTGCGATCATTGTTACTCCCGCAAATTCGGTACCGAGCATCATAGATGAATGCGTCACAAAAGGTGTGCGCGGCGCGATCATCATCTCGGCAGGTTTCAAAGAGACCGGCGCGCATGGTGTCGAGCTAGAGCGACAGATTACCGAAAAGGCGCGCGGCAAGATGCGCATTATCGGACCAAACTGTCTTGGCGTGATGAACACGCAAAGCAAGCTCAATGCCACCTTTGCGCATGGCATGGCGTTGCCCGGCACGGTGGCATTTATCAGCCAGAGCGGCGCACTCTGCACGGCGATCCTCGATTGGAGTCGCAGCGAGGGCGTCGGGTTTAGCCACTTTGTGTCTGTGGGTTCGATGCTTGATGTGAATTGGGGTGATCTGATTTACTACCTCGGCGACAACGACGATGTCAAAAGCATCGTCATGTACACCGAGACGATTGGCGATGTGCGTTCGTTTATGAGCGCTGCGCGCGAGGTCTCATTGACCAAGCCAATCATCCTCATCAAACCCGGTCGCACGGAGGGCGCAGCCAAAGCCGCCGCATCGCACACGGGCTCATTGACCGGCAGCGATGATGTAGTGGACGCGGCGCTCAAACGTTGCGGCGTGTTGCGCGTTAATAACATCAGCGACTTGTTTTATATGAGCGAGGTGTTGGCGCGGCAACCAAAGGCACGCGGCAACCGACTTGGCATCGTAACCAACGCAGGTGGACCGGGGTCGCTCGCTACCGATGCACTGATCTTAAATGGCGGAGCATTGGCAGATCTCATGCCGCAAACAATTGAGTCGCTTAGCAAGTTTTTGCCTGAGGCGTGGAGCCACTCAAATCCGGTGGATGTGTTGGGAGACGCAGACGCCGAGAGATATGCCAAAGCCGTCGAACAAGTCACACTCGATCCAAACACCGATGGCACACTCGTCATTCTTACTCCGCAAGCGATGACGGATTCGACGCGCACCGCTGAGATGCTTGCGCCCTATGCACAGGCCAGCGCGCGCGCAGGCAAGCCCGTGCTAGCCAGTTGGATGGGCGCGGATGATGTGGCTCAGGGGGTTAATGCGCTTAATAAAGCGGGCATCCCCACGTATCCGTATCCTGACACCGCCACACGCATTTTTAATTACATGTGGCACTACACAGATAACCTGCATGGGCTATATGAGACGCCGGCTGAGTCTGAGTGGGCAAACGAGGAGAATCGAACTCAAGCGAGCGCCATTATTGATGCCGCGCTCAAAGACAATCGCACATTGTTGAATGAGGCTGAGGCAAAAGCCTTGCTGTCGTCCTATGGCATCCCCGTTGTGCAAACTGAGATTGCGACCACCGAAGATGAAGCTGTGCGATTTGCGCAAAAGATGGGCTATCCGGTGGTGCTAAAGCTCTTTTCTCGCACGATCACCCACAAAACGGACGTGCGTGGTGTGCATCTCAATTTGTTGGACGAGACGCATGTGCGCAGCGCATTTAACCTCATCAAGGAAGCTGTGACCGAGCTGCGCGGCGCGCAATATTTTGACGGTGTGACGGTTCAACGCATGATCAAGCATGAGGGCTATGAGCTTATTCTTGGCAGCAGCATTGATGCGCAGTTTGGGCCCGTGTTGCTATTTGGAACGGGAGGTCAATTAGTTGAAGTCTTTAAGGATCGCGCACTGGGTCTGCCGCCATTAAACACAACACTCGCGCACCGCATGATCGAAGAAACGCATATCTCTCACGCGCTCAAAGGTGTGCGCGGACGGCGTGGAATTGATATGCCAGCATTGGAGCAAGTGATGGTGCGCTTTAGTCAGCTTGTGGCAGAACAACGCCGAATCAAAGAGATTGACATCAATCCATTGCTTGCCTCATTTGGCGAAGACAACCCGCCCGTAATTGCATTGGATGCGCGCGTGCTTTTGCACAAAGAAGGAGAATCGTTGCCGCGCCGTGCCATTCGCGCATATCCGAACCGCTATGCAGGGACGTGGAATCTGCGAGACGGCACGCCCGTTGCGATTCGCCCCATTCGCCCAGAAGATGAACCACTCATTGCCGAATTCCATAAAGGTGTGAGTGAGCAAAGCGTGTATCTGCGCTACTTTGCGCCAATCAAACTCAGCACGCGCATCTCGCACGAGCGACTTTCTCGCATTTGCTTTAATGATTATGACCGTGAGATTGCGTTGGTTGTCGAACATGAAAATCACAAGACCAACAAACGCGAGATTTTGGGAGTCGGTCGCCTCGTCAAATCACGCGACGGCGAAGAAGGCGAGTATGGCATCCTCGTGCGCGATGCGTATCAGCGGCAAGGTATTGGCTATGAATTGCTCAGTCGGCTGGTGGATATCGGTCGCAAAGAAGGACTAAAGCGCATCGTGGCAGACATCTTGCCAGAGAATACGGGTATGCGCCGCGTCAGCGAAAAGGTCGGCTTTACAGTCAAATATTCCGCCGAAGAAGAAATACTGAAATCAAATATGTCGTTGTAGATCAAACTTCACGCGCGACGGCGCAGGTACTCGATGATGCCGAGTATGGCGCCGAGCGCGATCAGTCCGATTGCAATTGCAAATACGCCGCCCTCAAATATGCCAAGTTGCATGCCGGAGGATGGAGTTGGTTGCGCTATCGGCGTCGGCGTATTTTGAAATGTAGTAGTTGGAGTGTTTAATGGCGATTGCAGTGCGCCGACGTTTGACGTGGCGACTGGAACGAATGTTGGCAATGGCGTCACTTGCGACTCATAGATCGCGCTCTTCCATGAATCAGGCAACCCTTCTAGCGCTTTGCTGATCTTAGGATTATTTGGAAACGCGCGTAATGCGTCTTTGGCGGCATTGACAAATTTAATGGCGCTGGCGTCTTGCAGTTCACCACTGTATTCGAAATGCGTGAAACTCTTGATTCTAAAAAATTCACTCAGATACTCGGCGCGTAGATCAACGTTTGAGGTTGCAAGCTGCACGGCGCGTTCGTAGGCAGTGAGCGCCGTGCCACGGAGAGACACATTGGATGTGAGGGCTTTGTTGTCGGTGATGATGCGCGCATACGCGCGCCCCAAGTTTTGCCATGCGCTTGCATCGTTCGGACGTTGCGCAGTCACATTGCGTGCCTGCAACACATTTTGCCAAGACTGTGGCGCGATGAGCGCCACGCGAAAATCGTCAATAGCAGTCGGCTCAAATTCCTCAAACGCCCACCGCGCCTCACTACCACTCAGCGTTACTTTTTTGCTTTGCAGATCGTGATCAATCAATAGATTTTCGCTGCTAGCGGCGTATGGTAACCGCACGATGATGTCTGCGCGCCCGATCGTGCCTTGCCACGCCGCGCCTGTCTGCAATGTGTAATAGAAAAATGCCACTGGCAGATAGCCACTTGCGGATAGCACATAGCTCACTTGCACCTGCACCTCACGACTGCCCGGGAAAGTCACATCAAAGGCTGACCAATAAACCGGAAATTTGCCGTCGCCCGTGCTAGGCGAACTAATCACATCGGTCTTTGTGATGCGCCCATTCACATTCGCGCTGAAATTGCGTATCAAAGGATTTTTGTCATAGTGATCACCATTTCCTTCGGGGTTGTTGAGCGGAAAGATGACGCGCATCTTTTCATCAGTTTTGCCGAGATTGCGCATACTAAAGTCGGCGGTCACGCGCGCGATGATGTTATCGGCGTAGCCTTCACCGTGAATGGATTTTCCAACGGGCGCCGCTTGCACATCAATCAACACGCGCTCCCACATCATGCGCACATTCGTAGATTGAAACGGCTTGATGTTGCTGCCTGCGGGCATTATCGGAGGCGCAATATCAGACGGCGCTGCGGCGTATGTCGGCGCAAATGCCATTAACAAAAACGCCGTCAGCAATGTAAATCTCAATGTGGCTCGCATCCGCCAAGATGATAGTGCATGAGCGTCGTGCTTTTTGAATTTGGCAACTCAACAAAAAAGGCGAAGCATGATCGCTTCGCCTTTTGCTATTTCGTCTGTCAGTAGCCAGTTAGTCTTTTTGCGCGAGGTCTTTTTCCATCCATGCAAGTAGGTCTGCCACTTGTTGCGCGTTGAGCTGCGTCGAGAAGTTTTGCGGCATCAAGTTAGCTTGGAAATTTGGCACGATGAAATCATTTGGCACAACGATGCTGCGATAGATATAAGCCTTTGCGTTCTCTCCAGATACGCGCGTAGCTGCGCGTGTATACACACCATAGAACGAAGGTCCGACTTGCACTTTATCTTTTTCTAGCGTGTGACAACCGACGCAACCGGCGCTGTTGTAAATCTCTTTGCCATTAGCGGCGTTGCCGGCTGGCAATTGGCTCACGATCTCTTCAAAGTTACCTTTGATTGGCAACACTACGATCTTGGGTTTCTTGCACTCTGCAACTTCCTTATTCTCGGGCAGTTCGCAGTTTACTTTTTCGGGCGGGATCGTCACAAACACGCTAGCCAACGCAAACGTCGCAATAAAACCAAGCAGCGCAATGACGATTGGCTCTTTGCGTGCATTCATCGAAAAGATTGGCTTTTGTGCTTGCGCTTGACTTTCTTGCAGATAGCGCTTGTCAAACTCAGCCATTTGCTTATCGTTTGGCGCAGTCTTAAAAAAGCGCCCAATTGCAGGCGCCAACACAAACATTAGTAGCCCAAGAATGACGCTCAACGCCAATGCGCCTGCCATTCCACCGATGAGGTAAGTGCTAAACTGACTCATGAGAGCCCCGATTATACAAAAGCGTGTGATTTACGCCATCTGCAAGTTGAAATTGCGCCTCAAGCGGAAATGGTCGCGCAATAATGCCGTTGCTCATAAACCACTCACGTCCTTCGCGCACCACGATAAATAAGCCCTCCTCGTCGCCCACAGGGCAAAAGGTAATGTTGCCTACATCGCTGTACACGGGCAAATCAAACTGTGTTTGCAACTCGCGCACAGTGCGTTGGGCGTCGCCAGTTGAGGCGATACCAATCTCACTTACACACATCAAACTCTTTGCTGTAAATGGCGTGTTGGCATCTACATCTAAAGTGTATCGAGCAACGATCTCGGCAATATTGCCATCAGGGTCAAAAAAGTATGCTCGATCTGCATTCCAATCATCCGCAAAAAAAGTGTCCTCCCCTTGCTCATTTTTGATGACAGGCACATGCCGTGCGAGCCATGTTTTAGCATCGGCAAATTGGTTGCGCGGCACATTAAATGCATAGTGACTTTTATGCGATGCGCGCGAGCGCGCAAATACAAGTCGAGACCACCCAACCTGAATTTGCAATTCATCGCTGGACAGCCATGTGGCAGGCAAACCCATTTGCACAGCATAAAAATCATGCAGCGCCTCAAGGTTTTGCGCGGGCAACACAATGCGTGTGAGCTTCATATCAGATGATAAATTTGCCTGAGCGCATGATCGCAACCGCGCTGCCATCGGCGCGCACGCCAAACACATCCATCGTGTCGCAACCAATCATGAGGTCTTCGTGCGCGTCGGATTTGTTGAGACCCGCGGCGGCTTGTTGCTCATCGCTGAGTGCGCCTGCGCCTTGCATGCCCTCCGGATACGCGCGACCAAATGCGATGTGCGAAGCCGCATTCTCATCAAATAAAGACTCATAAAACAAGATGCCGGTTTGATTTACGGGGCTGCGCACATCCACCAGCGCGACTTCGCCCAGTCGTCGCGCGCCATTCATCGCCATTAGCTCCGCTAGCGCATCCTCGCCTTTTGCCGCGCGAAACTCGACGACCTCGCCATGCTCAAATCTGAAATAGGCATCGTGCAACTCGCGCCCAAACAAATACGCTGGTTTGCTCAGACGCACATGCCCGTGCGTACGTGCGCTGTGCGGTGAAGTGAAAATTTCTTCGGTCGGCATATTTGGAAAGAAACGCGTGCCGTGTGTCGAGACCGACGAAGCCGCAACCCAATGTGGCGCATCAGTCAGCCCCACATACAAGTCTGTCGCAGGTTTGCCATCAATCTGCTTTGAATCAACAAAATGTAGCGCCGCAAATTTTTCGGCATTCAGATAATTGGACACGCGCATCAGCGCGGCATCATGCGCGCGCCACGCACCAACGGAGTCGGCCTGATCCACGCGCACGAGGGTAAAAATCGCGCGCCACAGTTTGTCAACAGCTTGCTCAATTGACACATCTGGAAAGATTTTGCGCGCCCACTCTGGCGTAGGAATCGAAGCGATGCACCATTGAATCTCATTTGCCATCGTCGCATCTAGAAAAAATCCGGTGTGCTGCATACGTACCTTTTGCAGACCCTGCATGATTTTTGGATCTACGTCATTCATGATGTCCGGAAACTCAGGACCCAAGATGACGAGGCGCGCCCAATTTTCATCAATCATCATGCGGCGGCGCGCAACCTCAAATGGCGGGTAATAGTCGAGATATTGCGCATCACTCAGCATGACGCGTGCTTTTTGAATGGGTGTGTCATTGATATACGCCTCGACGTATTTTGCACCCGCGCGATACGCCGCCTCAGCCAGCAACTGCACAAATGTGCGATGGCTCGGTTCACAGCTAATCATGAGACATTGCCCGTGCTGTAGATTGACGCCAGCGCGAATGAGCAAATCGGCATATTTGGCTTGCATCGCTTGTAAATCAAACATGCGGCAAATGATAAACGCAACGTGGATAATTCACTTGATGAGTGATCTACGTGTGCGAGACGCGATGCACCAAGGCGCTGTGAGCTGCGATGTCAATACACCGATTGGCGAAGCCATAAAACTAATGGAGAGCGCCGGCGTGCGCTCGTTGGTGGTGACCCGCGATCAAACGACATTGTGCGGCTTTATGTCGCAGAGCGACTTGGTCAACGCCTCGCTCAATAGCACAAACGCAAATTGGAAGAGCGCGCCGGTCAACAGCATCATGAAACGCAAAGTTACGACGGTGATGCCAGAGACCTTGCTGCAAGATGCTGCCAAAAAGATGATCAACAATCACATTCATCGCCTCGTCGTCGTCACCGAAGAAGATCAAAGCCGCGCCATTGGCGTGCTTTCGATGGGCGATGTGATGCGCCATCTCGCTGGCACAGAATGAAGCATGCATAAATGGGCTTTGTCGGCGATCTTATTGGTGGCATGCAGCAATAGCGCAGCATCTACACAAATCCCACCAACTGCCACAGTTCAGCTTCGCGCCAGCCTCATTCCAACAAAAACCACCCTTGCGCCGACGGCAACCGCGCGCCCAAACACAGTTGAATGGCGCACGGTGCGTAACGGCATCGAGCTTGCCATTCTCAATGCAAACGTGCATAGCCTCAATCAATCGCACCCGATGATGGTGGCGCGCATTGATCCAAGCAAGGTGGATGTGCGGGTGAATTACGCGCCGAGCGCGCCTCAGCGCGTGCGAGATTGGCTCAACAGCAGCGATGTAGACCTTGTCATCAACGCCGGATTTTTTACCGAGCAAAAGCAAGCCACTGGCTTACTGATCAGCGATGGTAAGAGTTTTGGTTCAACGTATAAAGGTTTTGGCGGCATGTTTGCGATGCGTGATGGCAAGCCCTCTTTGCAATGGCTCGCTGCGCAACCGTATCAAGCTGATAAACGCATCTCGCAAGCCGTGCAAAGTTTTCCGATGTTGGCGCGCGGCAGCGTCATAGTGCAAGGCATCTCGACCGACGAGCGTCACAATCTGCGCACATTTGTGGCGCTAGATCGCTCAGGGCGTATGTTGCTCGGCGTGTGTCAGACGCCCGCATGGACGTTGCTCGACCTTGCGGAGTTTTTGGCGGCGGAGCCAAGCCTCAATATCGAGAGCGCGCTCAATCTTGATGGCGGCGCTTCGACGGGCATGTGGCTGCGCGATGTCAATGACGTGATGCTGACCGATTCATTTGATACAGTGCCGAGCGTCATCACCGTCAAGAGTAAAAAGTAAGCGTAACAAAATTGAGACTAACGGTGAGTCATTTCGAGCAGCGCATGGAATGCGCAAGCGAGAAATCCCTTAAAAATAACATCGTAGGGATTCCTCACTCGCGCACAAAGTGCGCCGTTCGGAATGACGCTCTGAGCGCAACTGAAGGATGACCTATACGTTATTCGCCTTCAAGTCGTAAAAACACAACATGGTCTTGCCGTATTTGCGTTGATCAGTCAGCTCAAGGTTGTTGAGCATCGGCTCGGCAAATTCAATCGGGTCAATTTGCACAATCGCGCACCCGCCTTCATTCAGCCAAGACACATTTTGATCAAGCAACAGCAACGCGCGCGTCCACAAGCCGTGATATTGCGGCGGCGCGATGTAGACAAAGTCATAGCGCGCGTTGGGGTGTCCGCCCAGATACGCAAAGGCATCTTGGCGTATGGCGCGCGACTGTTTATCTAACATTAAATTTTTAAGATTCGTCTGAATGGTTTTGACGGCGATTGATGCATTGTCTACAAAGGTCACGCTACGCGCGCCGCGACTGAGCGCCTCGATGCCAACCGCACCCGTGCCGCCAAAGAGATCAAGCCACGCGCTATCGCGTACATCATCCCCCAAGATATTAAACAAAGCTTGCTTGACCTTGTCGGTGATTGGGCGCGTGCCATCAGAGTCTACGGAGATGATTTTGCGCCCTTTGGCGCTGCCAGTAGTTACATGCATGATTTTTTGCTGAGTCACCTCAGCTCGAAAAGTATAATCTTCGCGCGTGAGCCATTTACGCGTGTTAATCCTCTCGTTGATTTGCGTATGTGTTTTGCTTGTTGCCGCGCCCAGTGCGCCCGCCATTAGCCAAACCGAACCACAAGTCAACGCCAAACCTTTTGGATTGCCTCTAGCTTCGCCACCGAGCTTTAGCACATGGACACTCGGGCAAGCCTATGGCAACACGACTGGCGCATATTCACGGCGACGCGAATGGTACGGCGCGGGTCAAGGTATTCATTTTGGCATTGATCTCAGCACGCGCTGTGGCACACCGGTGGTCGCCATTGGTGACGGCACGGTGCTACTCGTGGATGCGCTGTATCACGGCTCATTGCCGCACAATCTCTCGATCTTGCATCCAAATGGCTACATCTCGTTTTATGGGCACTTGCTCGAGACACCAAAGCTCAAAGCGGGGCAAGCTGTCAAACGCGGCGAGGTCATCGCGCTGACGGGCGACCCAGATTTGACTTGCACGTCGCGCCCCCATTTGCATCTTGAGATTCGTGACAAGACGCACGCACGCGCATTTAATCCAGTGAATTTGATCGAGGCGGATTGGGACATGCTGCAACTCGTCGGCTCATTTGGTCGCGGCTTTGAGCGCAATCTTGACGCGCCGCGCCAATGGCAAAGCATCTACGATCAGCCCGACATTCAGTTTGGCGGCGCATTGATCAATGAGTATGTGCGCAACTTCCCACAGGATTGGCAATGAAAAGTGTGCGCATTTTCCTGCTATCGGTTTTGCTAATGGCATGTGCGGCTGACGTGCGCCCAACGCCTTCACAGATACCTGCGCCGTCCGCGACCCTTGCTGCCACATTCACCGCACAACCCAGCGCAACCCCTGCGCCATCGCCGACACTCGCGCCGACTGCGACACCCATTCCACAAACGACCTACACGCAACTCACACAAGG
>CAZVQE010000048.1:0-1409 GCA_964628875.1 uncultured Anaerolineae bacterium | reverse complement strand
GGGCGCAGTGTGACGTTTTCGCCTGACTCAAAATTGATCGCCTACTCCATCGGCGAAGCTGTTGGAAATTTTGATGTGCGCCGCAGCGAGCTGCATGTCGCCAATATAGATGGCAGCAACGATCGCGTCGTGGCGACGACATACGGTGGAGGGTTTGGCGGCTGGAGCGACGACTCAAAGTTTTTGCTGGTCAGCGGCAAGCGCAATCGCAACGATGCGCTGGGTGCGTTTAGCTGGGTGTCTATCGAGGATCAAAGTGTGCGACAAATCGCCGAGGTGGATCGCGCACGCAATGGCTCGATCTCACCACAAGATCAATGGTTGATCTATTTTGTGTCGCAGTCACAAGAGCCGAGCCGCAACGGCGCGTGGCTGCTGTCACTGACCGAGCGTAATGCGCCACCGCGACAACTCGATGTGTTTGGCGCGTTTCGTTGGTGCTCAGCCAACACACTGATTTATTTGCCAGTGCGAATCGGCGCGCCGAGTAACGAACTCCAAGCGTTGAATGTGGCTACTGGCGCGTCAAAAACGCTGATTACGCCATCGGCGGATTCGCCATTCAAAATAAGCGGCGGCGACTGGGCGATGGTGCGCCGTGCCGATGGCTCAGTAGATATTGCGTATGTCAGCGCGCGCGACCGCAACATCTGGCTGGCGCATGTGCCAAATGCGTGTTGAGGCGTCAGTAAAATAGAGAGATGAATACGCGCATGCTGACATTTGACCAACTCGCGTCGCAAGCAATAAAACTGCCGCGCGCGCAACAGCTTCAGTTGGTTGCGCGAGTAATAAGCGCGCTGGAGCAGTCAGAGTCACCATCCAACGCAACCAATGCACTCTTCGATGATCCAAATTTCGCGGATGAAAAATTGAGCGAAACTGAATTGACACGGCGCAATCAAACGGATGCAGCGTTGATTGAACATCGTCTTGCCGAACCAAAAATCTCGCTGACGGCGTATCGCACGCGTCGCACATCGCGCGCCAAAGGCAAATGAGTTTTCATATCGAATTGACGCGATCTGCGGCTAAAGATTTAGATCGCCTTTCGGAAAATCTATTTGAGCGCATAGAGTCCGCGCTCGAAAAGTTGAGCCAAAACCCACGACATCCAAATGCTCTCAAACTAACCAATAGAATGAACTACCGTGTGCGCGTGGGGGATTATCGAATTTTGTATTCGATTGATGATGATTCTCAGACCGTGATTGTGACCTCTATTGAACACCGCAAAAACGCATATCGCTAATTCTTGATTTCGCATGCTATTTAACTCGCTCGAGTTCGCCGTATTTTTTCCGATCGTGACGGCGGTGTATTTTCTATTGCCGTTGCGCGGGCGCATCTGGTGGCTGTTGCTTGCCAGTTGCTATTTTTACATGGCGCTCATTCCGGCATATATCGTG
>CAZVQE010000047.1:3902-12161 GCA_964628875.1 uncultured Anaerolineae bacterium | reverse complement strand
CTCAACCGGAGAAGATCGTGCGCGTGCCGCTCGATCCATTCACCGGCAAGATCAGCGACCACGTCGCGCGCGATATCGCTGTGTTTATAGGTCTGCCGCGCGACCATTGGAATGACTTTATGAGCATTGCGCGCAACCTCGCGGATGTATTTATCAAAAATGACGCCTCGCTCGCCGAGATCAATCCGCTGGCAATGACCGGCGCGCCGAGCGATCCACGCGGCAAGAAGCTCATGGCGCTAGATGGCAAGATCGTCGTTGATGACAACGCCATGTTTCGCCACCCAGAGCTAGAGCCACTGCGCGACCCCGACGAGGACACCGAAGCCGAAAAGAAGGCGCGCGCGGCTGACCTCAACTTTGTGTCGCTGGATGGCAACATCGGCTGCTTGGTGAATGGCGCTGGACTGGCGATGGCGACCCTCGACGTGATCCAGCATTTTGGCGGCAACGCGGCCAACTTCCTTGACGTGGCAGGCGGCGCAAAAGCCGACAAAGTCGCCGCAGCATTGCGCATCATCCTCGCCGATCCAAAGGTCAAAGTCGTCATGTTTAACATCTTTGGCGGCATCACCCGCTGCGATGAGGTCGCCAAAGGCATCGTCCAAGCCATGGAAGAAGTCAAACCGACTGTGCCATTTGTCGCGCGCATCACCGGCACAAATAAAGCCGAAGGAGATCGCATTCTCGCCAGCGCCAATATCATCTCGGCGCAGAGCGCGGCTGAGGCTGCCCAAAAAGCCGTCGAGTTGGCAAAGCGTTAGGTTTCTGTTTAACTTGAATTGGAGATAAACGAAAGGTTGTCATTCTGAGCGCGCACGGCATCTCGCGCCACATCAAAGCGTAGATGCGTGCGAAGAATCACTGCTGCGATGGCGTTTGTAGAGATTCTTCGCTTCCTCTGGAAGCTCAGAATGACGATTCGCGCCACCGTTTTTTTGCCTGTGCTAAAATCTCGTCCGCGTGTTTACAACAACAACTACGACAACCACTACCGAGCCGAGTGACAAACTCAGGGTGGCGTAAGCGCGCAACAAGCTAACGGAATCAAAAGCCTTCCTGAGTCAATCAGGGAGGCTTTTTTTATTCAACATGAATTTGTGTTTAACGTAAATCGTCATTCTGAGGCTCGAAGAGCCGAAGAATCCCTGTGACCAACGCCACATTAGAGATTCTTCGCTTTGCGCAGAATGACACATTGAGATCAAACTAACAACTAAAAACTAATCACTAAGAGCTAAAACATCATGAGCCACAACAAAATCAAAGTCGCCGTACTCGGCGCAACCGGCGCCGTCGGGCAACGTTTTATCCAGCTACTACACAGTCACCCATTTTTTGAGCTTGCCGCGCTGACTGCGTCTGACCGCAGTGAGGGCAAGCTCTACGGCGAAGCGGCGCACTGGATCCTCGACAGCGACATTCCCGCCAGCGTGCGCGACATGCGCCTGCTGCCGACCAGCGCCGACGCGCTCAACAGCGCACAGTTTGATGTGGCATTTAGCGCGCTGCCCAATGAGAGCGCCGAAGCCGCCGAGCCCGCTTTTGCGCAAGCCGGTGTGCTGGTGTTTTCAAATGCGTCAAAATATCGCCAGACGCGCGACGTGCCGCTGATTATTCCTGAGGTCAATGTGGCACATCTCGCGTTGCTCAAACATCAACAAAAAGCGCGCGGCTGGAAGGGCGGCATCATCTGTAATACAAACTGCACTGTCAGCGGTCCCGCGATGAGCTTGCGTCCGCTCTATGATGCATTTGGCGTCAAACGCGTATTTGCCGTGTCGTTGCAGGCGCAGAGTGGCGCGGGCTATCCGGGTGTGCCATCGCTCGACATCACCGACAACGTGCTCCCATTCATCAAAGGCGAAGAGGAAAAACTGCAACAAGAGGCGCGCAAGCTGCTCGGCAAACTCAGCGACGATCACATCGAGGACGCGCCGATTGACGTGAGCGCGCATTGCAACCGCGTCGGCGTGATTGACGGGCACATCGTCACCATGTCGGTCGAGCTGGCGACGCCGGCCACACCCGCCGAGTGCGCGCGCGTCATGCGCGAGTATCGCTGCCGAGAGGTCGCGGGGTTGCCAATGGCGCCCGAGCAACCGATTGTCGTGCGCGATGAGTCAGATCGCCCTCAGCCGCGCCGCGACCGCATGACCGGCAACGGCATGAGCGCCGTCGTCGGGCGCGTGCGCGAGGAGCCGCTATTTGGCAAATTGGGCGTCAAGTATGTCACGCTTGCGCATAACACGCTACGTGGCGCAGCCGGCGGCAGTGTGCTTAACGCGGAGGCATTGCTCAAAGCCTAATTTTTTTATCCGACGCGGATTCACAAAAACCCGCGTCGGATTTCGCGTTATTTGACAAGTGGCACCCAAAGAGGTATCATTGGGGCACTAATTCGGCTTGAACTTGTGAACAAAGTGGGCAAACAACCCACTTTGTTTTTTCGGTAGCGAGGGCGTAAGAACGATGAAAACTGAATTTGCATTAGCAATGAACCAAATCGGCAGCGAGCGCAATTTGCCGCGTGAAATTATCACGCAGGTGCTCGAAAGCGCGTTGACGACGACCTACCGCAAAAACGCCAATATCATGAACAGCCAAAACGCGGCTGTGAAGATGGATATTGATAGCGGCGACATGCGCGTGCTGGTCGAAAAAGAAGTCGTCGAAGAAATCTTTGACGACCGCACTGAGGTCACACTCGAAGAAGCGCGCAAAGAGAACAAAGAAGCGCAACTCGGCGACCTTGTGATGGTGGATGTCACCGAAAAAGAAATCGGGCGCATTGCCGCACAAAACGCCAAGCAAATGATTGTACAAAAGTTGCGCGAGGCTGAACGCGATTTCCAATTTTCGACCTTTGCAGACCGCGAGGGCGAGATGGTCAATGGCGTCGTGCAGAGTGTGTCTGCCAGCAGCATCGTGGTGAATCTGGGGCGCGTCGAGGGCATTTTGCCAAAGAAGGAACAGATCACTGGCGAACGCTACGAACTCAGCGGCAAGGTGCGCGCCTATGTGACTGAGGTCAAGCGCAATCCACGCAACATGCAGATCGTGCTATCACGCACTCACAAAGGCTTGCTACGACGCTTGCTCGAACTCGAAGTGCCTGAGATTCAAAAGAAGCAGATCGAGATCAAGTCAATCGCGCGCGAGGCTGGCTCACGCTCAAAGGTGGCTGTCTTGGCGAATGAGGCAGGTATTGATGCAGTCGGCGCGTGTATCGGGCAACGTGGCGCGCGCATCCAAAACATCGTCAACGAGCTGCACAATGAAAAGATTGACGTCGTCGAGTACAGCGACGACCCAGTTGCCTATATCAGCAAGTCACTGAGTCCGGCAAAAGTCCTGGCGGTATATCCAACCGCAGGCAGTGAAAACAAGAGCGCGGCGGTGATCGTGCCTGATGATCAGCTCTCGCTTGCCATCGGGCGCGAGGGGCAAAACGCGCGACTCGCCGCTAAGCTGACAGGTTGGCGCATTGACATCAAAAATAGCAGCGAGGCGCTGACTGAGGCGCTCAATCAGATTGAGAGCAATGCTGAGATGAAGGAACATGTCGGCGATGCCGTGTTACGCACGGTGCCACAGTTGCGCGAGTTGCTCATCCGCCAGCGCGCGGCATCTACCGCATTGAGCAATGATGAGTTTGCCATGATTAAGCGCATGTTGGATGTCGCGCATCAATATGGCAAGCTCGGAGCCAACGCTCCGCGCGTCGCGGTTCCGTCGCGCCCGGCCAGCGCGTCAGTGAGCGCCTCAAACGTCCCCACAGAGATGTTTGCGATGCCGCTGAGCGAGATGGAGCTGCCGCCACGCATCACGCAGCATTTGATGGGCAGTGGCATCACATCTATCGGGCAGCTTTTGGAATTGCGCTCGAAGGGCGATGAGGCATTGCTGACTATCGAAGGCATCGGCTCAAAGGCGCTTGGCGAGATCAAATTCGCCCTCGAAAAAGTGGCGGGCAATCATGGTCAGCCCGAAGAAGAGCAGCCTAGCAAAGAGCCGGCAGCGCCTGCGGCAGATGTAGCAGTATCCACATCAGCGACTACCGAAGAAGACGAATTTGCTGCACAAATCGCCAAATATGGCGAGTCAAATGATGACGATGAAGACGAGAGCGACGATAAAAAGTCGGCAGCAGGCAAGAAAAAAGATAGCAAAGTCAAGAAAGACAGCAAGGGGCGCGTGTTGGTGTTCGATGAGGAGCTAGGACGCACGGTCGTGCAGCGCGCGCGCAAGGGTGGCAAATTCGGAGACGAATTTGATGACGAAGACTAAATCACCGCGACCCAAGCATGTGCCGATGCGGATGTGTATTGGCACACACACGCAGCACCCAAAACGTGAGATGGTGCGCGTTGTGATGAATGCAGACGGTCATGTGGTGGTGGACGCGAGTAGCAAAATGAGCGGAAGTCGAGGAGCGTATATCAGCAAAAGTTACGCAGCAGCGCAAGCGGCGGTGCAACATGGACGACTTGAGGCTGAGTTTGAGCGACCGATTCCAAATGAAGATCGCATAGCTTTACTCGCATTTTTTGAGCAGTTTAAAGATCAGTAAGTAACAGGTGATTTGACGTGGATTCGGAATAAGTGAAGGAAAGAGTATGAATGTCATTCTGAACGAAGCGTAGCGAAGTGAAGAATCTCTGATATTGACACTATAGGGATTCTTCGTCGCGTGCCGCGCTCCTCAGAATGACAAATTCACTCTTATCTCGAACTCACGTTATTTATACATTGTGCGTGCGCAGCGATGCGCGCGATGAATCAGGTCAAGTTTTTAGCCGTGTTTGATTTATTCTCGATCCCCTGAGGCAAACGATGAGTTAACTCAGGCTCCGTCAAGAAGTGGAATTGAACCAAGCGTAAATCAAACGCAGGCTGAAACATGCCTGCGTTTTTGTTTGCAAATAAAGGAGCGATAGAGATGGCAGCGCCAGTAAAAAATAGACCGGCAAATTCACAATCACGACCTCAGCGCGGCAATGCGCCCCGCTCAGGTGGAAATCAGTCTTATCAGGGCGGAAATCGCTCTTCTCAAGGGGGACCGCGCCCGCCACGACCGCCTGCTGCGCCGCCCGAAAAGCGTGTGTTGGAACTGCCCGACGCAATCACTGTGCGCGAGCTCGCCGCATTGATGAATGCCAGCCCGATCAATGTCATCCGTGAACTGATGAACAATGGCTTGATGGCAAACATCAATCAGCAGCTTGATTTTGACACGGCGGCGATTGTGGCAGAGGCATTTAACATCGAAGCCAAGCAAAAGCAAATCGTCACGACGAGCATCTTGGATGAGTTTGCGCCAATAGGGACTGAGCCTGCCAGCACACCCAGCGAAGGCACGAGCGAAAACAAACCCGTCGTCGCGAGACCAACCACGCTGCGACAGCGATTACTCGCCAAAGAAGGCGACAAACTCAGCGAAACGCGCCCACCCATCGTCACGGTGATGGGTCACGTAGATCATGGCAAGACCTCGCTGCTCGATGCGATCCGCAAAGCAGACGTCGCCTCAGGCGAAGCAGGCGGCATCACTCAACACATTGGCGCGTATCAGGTGGATCATCAAGGACGCAAGATCACGTTTATTGATACGCCGGGTCACGAGGCATTCACCGCCATGCGCGCGCGGGGCGCGCACGTCACTGATGTGGCGATCCTTGTAGTGGCGGCAGATGACGGCGTGATGCCGCAAACCAAAGAAGCCATCATGCACGCGCGCGCGGCGCAGGTGCCGATTGTGGTTGCGCTCAACAAAATTGACAAGGCAAATTCAAATCCTGAGCTGGTCAAAAAAGAGTTGATGGAAAGCGGGCTGACCCCTGATGATTGGGGCGGCGACACGATGGTCATTCCAGTGTCAGCAAAGCAGAAGCAGGGCATTGATGACTTGCTCGAAGCAGTGCTGCTCACGGCAGAGTCGCTTGACTCCATTCGCGCTAATAGCAGCGCGCCGGCGATTGGCACGGTTATCGAGAGCGAGCTAGATAAATCAAAAGGCGTAGTCGCCACAATGCTGATTCAAAATGGCACGCTGGAGTTGGGTGACGCATTTGTTGTCGGCAGTGTGTATGGCAAGGTGCGCGCGATGTTTGATTTTCGCGGTCACCGCATTAAAAAGGCGACCCCTGCGATGCCGATCAGCATCTTGGGACTGTCAGATGTGCCAGCAGCAGGAGATATCCTCGAAGTATTTGAAGATGATCGCGCTGCAAAAGCCGTCGCAGCGCAGCGCCAATTAAACAAAGCCAAAGAGGTCACGGCACAACGCGCGATGACGCTCGACGAATACTTTGCAAAGGCAAAAGCTGGCAGCGCTAAGAAGCTCTTGTTGATCGTCAAAGCTGACAATCAAGGCTCATTGCCGCCACTGGTCGAGTCACTCAACAAACTCAACGATGACAGCGGCGAAGTTAGTCTCGAAATCATCAACCAAGGCATCGGCACGATCACCGAAAACGACGTCAACCTTGCCATCGCATCCAACGCGGTAATTCTTGGCTTTGAAGTAAGCATGGACGGCGTCGCCCGTCGCAAAGCCGAAGAGAACAAAGTAGATGTGCGCTTTTACGATGTCATTTACAAACTGATTGAGGATGTTGAGTTGGCAATGCGCGGTATGTTGCCGCCCAAGATCGTCGAACGCGTCATCGGCGCTGCCGAAGTGCGTCAAATTTTTAAAGTGTCGAAGGTCGGCGTTGTGGCTGGGTGCATCGTGCGCAGTGGATTGATTCAACGCGGCGCCAACGCGCGCGTGCTGCGCGCAGGGGTCGCCGAGCACACCGGCAAAGTGGCGACGCTCAAGCGACTCACAGAGGATGTGCGCGAGGTCAAGCACGGTTTGGAATGTGGCATGAGTGTGGATGGCTACGATGCATACAAGACAGGCGATATCATCGAAGTGTTTGTCGAAGAAGAAGAGAAGCGCTAAATCGCTATACAACTATGAGCAAAAAATTTCGCGGGCGCATGAATGAACTCATCCGCTCGCACGTTTGCACTCTCATCGAAACACGCATGAATGACCCGCGTGTTGCAGGCGTGACTGTCACGGATGTCACGGTATCCGAAGACACGCATTACGCGACGGTTTACTTTAGTGTGTTTGGCGAAGAAGAAGATAAACAGAAGGCGTTGCGCGGCTTGGAGAGCGCATCAGGTTGGCTCAGCCGCGAGCTCGGCGTGCAGCTACGCACCAAACACACGCCCATCATCAATTTCAAATATGACAACTCGCTAGAGCGCGGCGAGCATATGTCTCAAGTGCTTGATCGCGTCAAGCAAGACGACAATGAACGGACATAATCCATCCAGCCCGCAATGGGCAGAAGCGGAGGGATTGCTGCGTCGCGCATCGCGTATCTTGGCGATCACGCACCTCAATCCCGATGGCGATGCGATTGGCAGCCTGCTTGGTTTTACGCTGGCGATGCGCAGTCTTGGCAAGACCGTGCAACCCGCATGCCAAGATACGCCGCAAGCGCGATTCAGGTATCTGCGCGGTGTCAATGACATCTGGCAAAAAGTAGATGGCGCCTTTGATTTGGTCGTTGGCATTGACGCCAGTGACATCTATCGGCTCGGCGATGTGTATCAACCTGCGGTGCATAGCGCGTTGCCAATGATTGTGTTTGATCATCACATCACAAACACCTACTACGGCGTAGCCAACGTGGTCGAACCCGAGAAAGCATCTTCGGCTGAAATCATTTTGCAGTTGTTGCGGCGCATGAATATTCCGCTGACTTCCGACATCGCAGCGGCGCTCATGACAGGACTTATCACCGACACGCTGTGTTTTCGCACATCAAACACGACGCCGGACACGATGGCGGCTGCCATGGAGCTGATGCGCGCGGGCGCGTCATTGGTCGAGATCACGCGTCAAGCGTTGGTGCTGCGTCCGTTTAGTGAGATCGTATTTTTAGGGGCGGGCATCACTGAGGCAAAGTTGGAGAATGGCATCGCCTATGCCAACATTTCGCGCAAAATGCGCAAACAATACGGGCAAGACGATCGCGGCGATGCTGGATTAGTCGGACAACTCATCAGCGCCGAAGAAGCCAAGATCGCCGTTGTTTTTAGTGAGGACAACGACGGCTCAATCAAGGTCAGCATGCGTTCGGCGCCCGGCTATGATGTGTCGCGTGTTGCCTTTGAATTTGGCGGCGGCGGACATCCAGCCGCAGCCGGATGCACACTCAGCGGACCCATGCGCGACGCCACGAGCCGCATTCTGCG
>CAZVQE010000047.1:0-3802 GCA_964628875.1 uncultured Anaerolineae bacterium | reverse complement strand
CGCGATTTTCCTGAGGTGCGCTTCATCGCATTGCCAACCAATCAACTCTTCACAGGCGCGTGCAACGCTGGCATCCGCGCAAGCAGCGGCGACGCCATCGCCCTGCTCAACAATGACACGGAGGCAGACGAGCATTGGCTGGAGAATGTGGCTCGCACGTTTGCAACGCATCCCGATGTAGGTTTCGTAGCAAGCAAATTGCGACTGTTTGACCAACGAGACAAGCTACACAGCGCCGGTGATTTTTATAGCGTGCGCGGTGTGCCGGGCAATCGTGGCGCGTGGCAGGTGGACGATGGCAGCTTTGATTGCGAGTATGTATTTGGCGCGTGTGGCGCAGCCAGCGTCTATCGCCGCAGCATGTTGGACGCCATCGGATTGTTGGATGAGACGTTCCAATTCTCCTGCGAAGACGTGGACATCTCATGGCGCGCACAGCTCGCGGGCTATCGCTGCGCGTTTGCGCATGACGCCATCGTCTATCACAAGGTCAGCGCGACCGGCGGCGGCGTGCTCAATAGTTTTTACGACGGGCGCAATTTCATTTGGCTGCTCATCAAAGACGTGCCAAGCGAGATTTGGCGCGCACACTTTGGCGACATCATGCGCGAGCAACTGCGCATTACCCGCGATGCGTTGCGCGCATGGCGCGGCGCGGCGGCGCGCAACCGCCTCAAAGGTCAACTCATCGGGTTGCTCACCGCACCAAAGATGTTGCACGCACGACGCGAAGTGCAGCGGCGGCGCGTGATTGATACCGCGACGCTCGATGGCTTGCTGAGTAAGTAGAGCTTCGGCAGGCTCAGCCCTCGTGCGTAGGGGCGGCTCGTGAGCTGCCGCACTAATCCGCCAACAAAATCACACAAATGCGTTTTGGTCCATGCACGCCGCGCGTGAGTGTCATCTCGATATCCGCGGTGCGGCTGGGTCCCGTGATGTAAATCAGATTGCTCCCCGACAACAATGTCTCACGCGAGTGCGCGGCAACAAATGACGCCATGTCCGCATACAGCCGACTCATCGGCAGTAGCACGATATGCAACAGCGGCAACAGCGATGCCGCGCGCGGTCGCGTCGGTGCGCTAATCAACGCGACGCTGCCTGTATCCGCCAGTCCACCTTGCGCGCTGGTGATGCCGACCAATGGCGCATCCAGCATTTGCAGTTGGGCCTTGCGCGTCTCACCGTCAGCCGACAAATGCTCATCGCGCAATTGCACACCCGCCACCTGCAACGCCTCGCTCAAGCCACGCAACGGCAACTCGCTCGCATGCCACGCCAGCGCTTGCATGACGCCGCTCGCGCGGATTTCAGTCAAAATAATGGCGATGGCATCTGCATCATTTTTAGGTTGATGCACCTCGCCTGCCAGCGCGGTCAGCTCTTGGGTGAATTGCGCCGCGAGTTGATCGCGGGATGCGCTCGTACTTGGCGCAGTGCGTGGTGGAATGGCTATCACCGCGCTCGGTAGATGTGCCTGTTGCAAGCCGCTGCGAATGCGCGAGAGAATTTGCTCTTTTGCAGATTGCTGATTTGTCATGGCTGCTTCTTCTGACTCCTGACTCCTGATGCCTGTCTCCTGTCGCGCATCATCTCGCTAAATGTCTTTGGCGCAAACGATGGAAAATCGCGCGACTGCGTCCAGCCCTTGAGCGGCGCGGGCAGTTTGTTGATCCAACCATGGCGCGCGATCAGCGATGTGCCGAGACGTGCCATGCGCGCGCCCATCTTAAACAAAGTCGGACTCACAGCGGCGGTCTTAAACGCGCGCACGCCGAGTGTGATCCAAGTCGGAGTCTTGCCGGCTTTGTTGCCTTCATTGCGCAGCTCGAGCAACATGCGCGGCAGATCAATGCGCACCGGACACGCATCGCGGCACGCGCCACACAAACTGCTCGCGTGCGGGAGGTCGCTCCACTCGGAGATGCCATTTAACAAAGGCGTCAGCACTGCGCCCATCGGACCCGTGTATACGCCGCCATAGGCGTGACCGCCGATTTGTTTGTAAACGGGGCAGGCGTTGAGACACGCGCCGCAGCGAATGCAATACAACATCTCGGCGCATTCGCCGACGAGTAGCTTGGAGCGTCCGTTGTCCACCAACACAACGTGCAACTGCTCAGGTCCGTCATGCTCGCCCGCGCGACGCGCACCTGTGATGAGATTTGAATACACCGACAGCTTTTGTCCGGTGGCGGAGCGCGCCAACACTTGCAGCATCACGCTCAGATCGTCGAGCGTCGGCACGAGCCGTTCGATTCCCATCATCGCCACATGGATGCGCGGCATGGTGGTCGTCATGCGTCCATTGCCCTCGTTGGTGACGGTGACGATGGTGCCAGTCTGCGCCACGCCAAAATTGACGCCGCTGATGCCCATGTCTGCCGTCAAAAATACGCGGCGCAATTTGCCACGCACAAACGCATTCATCTCAGCCACATCGTCAGTCATCGGCATGCCGACTTTGTCATGCAGCACTTCGGCGACTTGCCCTTTGATGCGGTGGATGACGGGCGCGATGATGTGCGAGGGCGTCTCGCCCGCAAGCTGAATGATGTATTCGCCGAGGTCAGACTCGACCACTTCGATGCCGCCTTGCTCGAGCGCATGATTGAGGTGAATCTCCTCGCTGAGCATGGACTTGGATTTAACAACGGTTTTCACGGCGTTTGACGCGGCAATCTCGCGCACGATTTTGACCGCTTCATGCGCGTCATTCGCCCAATGCACCACGCCGCCAACACGCTCGACCGACGCGGCAAACTGCGCCAGATAGGTATCGAGCTGGCTGATCGTATGTGCGCGAATGAGGCGCGCGCGGTCGCGTGTCTCATCGCCAATCGCAAAAGCTGCAAACGCCGACAGTCGCCCGCCCTGCAAGCGTTGTGTCGCGCGATCAAACGCGCCGCGCTGGATGGGCTTGTTTAGCGCGTCCTCGACACGGTCATAAAACGTGACGTTGCTCATGTGTTTGTTAGTAACTGGCGGTGTGTGTAAGTGCTGTCATACTGAGCGGCGCACATCGTGCGTCCACGAAGTATCTCTGCGCAAAACAGTTTGCGATTGTGTTCGCCAGAGATATTTCGCTTCGCTCAACATGACATATTGCAACATTTCTTTACATCATCTTGATGTGAATGGGTTTTTCGGCGTGCGTATCTACGACCATACAGTTGCGCAGAGGCGCGCCAAACTCACTGCACTCGATGATAAACATGTCGCCTGATTGTGTGCGGATGCCATTGGCACAGCTCAGCGCGCTCGCCCCAAAATAATGCACATGCACATCGCCCGCACGTCTAAAGCCTGAGTATTTGAAATGATGATGCTCCATGTTTGCGATTGTGTGCGTCATGTTGGCTTCGCCTGTCAGCATCTCACCATGCCACAGCGTTGCGCCGTCGCGCTCGATGCGCACGCTGCCGCGAATGTCATCCGGCGCAGCGCCGATTCTCAGCTCGGGACCAAATGAACACGAGCGCAATTTGCTGTGCGCCAGATACAGATAGTTGATGCGCTCCATCGAGTGATCTGCAAATTCATTGCCGAGCGCAAAGCCGATACGCAGCGGCGTGCCGTCGTCGGAGATGACGTAACAGCCAACGATTTCGGCTTCTTCGCCGCTGCCGTGCGAGCCATCATGCGCAAATGCAGGCGACACGATGTCACACTCGGGCGCAGCAATACATGCGCCATCGCCCTTATAAAACCATTCGGGTTGCGCGCCGACTTGGCCCGCCGCAGGTTTGCCGCCCTCGTAGCCGAGCTTAAACATTTTCATCGAGTCGGTCATGTTGGCGGT
>CAZVQE010000046.1:9572-12256 GCA_964628875.1 uncultured Anaerolineae bacterium | reverse complement strand
GCATAAACGCATTTGCCATCTCCTCCGGCTTAAAAGTCACGCGCTTCATCTTGCTGCGCCCTGCGCGAAACGGACAGTAAAAGCAATTGCGCTCGCACGCGGTCGTCAGCATCGTCTTGAGCAGCGCGATGCTCTTGCCGCCCGGCATCGCCGCGCTATACACACCCAGCGAGCTGCGTTTGCGATCCAAATCTGACAATGACGCCGTCGCCGAGTCGTGCACCTTTTGCATTTGCGCGGGTGAGCTGCCGCACGGCGCGGACGCATGCATTGCGCCAGCGCTTTGCGCATTTGAATACAATTTCACCGATGATGGTTGCGCCAATAGGCTTTTCTCTTCGGTCGGTTCGAGATACATCTGCTCAGAGATAAGGTTGAGCTTGGCAGGCAAATCCATCGGCGACATTATAGAACTTTTGTTCTAAATTTGCAAATGCGATATTTAGTTATTCTTAATCCAGTTTCGGGTTTGTTTCGTTCGTCGCAGTTACGCGCGTGGCTCAGCCAATACGCCCAAGGCGGTGACATCTCGTTTACTTTTCGCGAGACGAGCGAGGATTTTTCGGCGGGAGAATTGGTTTCAGACGCAAGCAACTTTGATCGCGTAATCGCGTGTGGTGGCGATGGCACGGTCATGCAGGTTGCCGGAGGTTTGGTGGAATCAGGGGTGCCGCTGTGCATCGTGCCGAGCGGTACTGGCAACGTTATCGCGCGCAAGCTCAACATCGCTGCGATGACATGGACCGCCTGTCAAGACGCCGTGCGCCCCGACGGTGAGATGACCGAGTTATTGATTGACCTCGGCTGCCTCAACGGCAAACACTATTTTGGTATGCGCCTGAGTATCGGCTACGAGGCGAGCGTGATGGTGGATTCGCCGCGTGAGCTAAAGCGTAAATTTGGCATCGGTGTGTATGTCCTGCGCGCCGTGCAACACGCGCTGCAGATCACGCCTGTCAACTATCGCATCTCGACCGACGAAGATCAAATTAACCTAAGCGCCGAAAATCTATGGGTGGCAAATTTTGGGACGTTGGGTTTTTTGGGGCTCGATCTTGATCCCAATATCAAGGTCACCGATGGCAAACTCGACCTCGTGAGCATCTCGATTCCCGATGCGCCGTCAGCCGTGCGTGGTGTGATGAGCCTCGTGCGCGGAGAGCAGCTACCTGACGAGGTCGTCAAACGCATTCCTTTTGAAAAGGAAATTTTTATCGAGAGCGATTCACCCCAACCCGTGCAAATAGACGGTGACTTTGTCGGCTACACGCCATGCCGCATCCACATCGCGCCGCGTTCCGCTCGCATACTGATTCCCACACGCATCGCCAAAACACTCAGCTTGGGGAGCTGAAAGTTCAAAGTTCGGAGTTCAGAGTGAAATCATTACTAAGCACCATGAACTCTGAACTTCGAACTAATGACGCCGTTATACTCACCCCGTGTTTTTTAAGAGAATTGGTTTTGTCGCAATCGTATCGTTTGTATTTGCATGTTCGGCGACACCACCCGTTAGCGAGGTTAGCATCGCGCCAACGGTCATCTCGCCCAACGCCGATGGCAAGGATGATCTTGCGCGCATCAGTTATCGCGTCAATTCCGCGACGCGCGTCTCTATCTACGTGACCGATTCAAAAGGGCAACGCTACGATCTACGCTCAGATGAGCCGCGCAGCACCAGTCCTGTCGCGTATGAGCTTTTGTTTAATGGCATCAGCGGCGGCAAACTGCTCCCCAACGGTGACTATGTGTGGCATCTCGACAGCGATGCAAATGGCAACAAACAAACCTTTAGCGGCAACCTCAAAATCGAAAATGGTGACGCCGCCCTGCCTGAGATCAAAGACTTTACGCTCAGCACACACGTGTTTTCTCCGAATCGAGATGCAATTGATGACCGCATCCGTGTCAATCTTTTTTTGACCAAGCCCGCCAAGCTCAGCGTGTATGTTGTGGGTGCGAATGGTTTTCGTTATGAGGTGCCGCGCCGCGAGGGGTTGCTGTTGATTCCACCCGGTGACAATGGCACATTGCCCGCAGGACGCTACGACTACGACTACGATGGCGGCATTGATCTCGGCGCCGATCCGCCGCCCAACGGCATTTACACCCTCTACGCAAGCGCCGAGGATCAGATCGGACAGTCGAGCACGATCAGCACGACGTTTGAGATCACGCAGAGCGGCAGACCCGTCGGCGAGATTGTCATACAGCCTGATGGTCGTGGCGTCGAGTGGTCAAAAAATGGCGCGCTCAATTCGTTTGCTGTCGGTGACACGGTGTATTTCACCGTCACCGTGCGCAACACCGGCATCGTGCCTTTGCGCACGGCGGGTCCATTTGAGCCAAACGACTGCTATGCGATGGAGCAAAACTGGTACACCAAAGGTTTTCAACAAGAGCCGGGCGTGTGGCGCGTAGGCGCAGATTTTGAGACCGACACGGGCGTAGATCATCCTTGGCGCTGGGGAATTGGCACTCTCGCGGACCTTGACATCGTCATGCACAACGGCGACAAGCTGTATTACCTTGCGCCCGGCAAACAAACAGTCGTGCGCGGTTGCATCAAACTCACCAAAGTGCCAGTGCGCAATCCATTTTCGATTTGGGCGTCACTCATTCAAGAAGAAGTTGAGATTGCCGCCATCAATAGTCACGTCACACCGTTATTGATTCAATTGGTT
>CAZVQE010000046.1:0-9472 GCA_964628875.1 uncultured Anaerolineae bacterium | reverse complement strand
TTCCCATTATCAAACCCGGTGACGATGTCGCAAAAATCCTAAGCGCGGCGTTGCCAGCTATGCAAGACGGCGACATCCTTGTCGTGACCTCCAAGATACTCTCAAAAGCCGAAGGACGATTTGTCAATCTGCGCGAGGTGACCCCGACGCAAGCCGCGATTGAGCTGGCGCAAAAGACCAACAAGGATGCACGATTGGTGGAGCTGATCTTGCGCGAATCGGACAACGTCTCGCGCTACGCGCCAAATGTGCTCATCACTCGCCACAAACTTGGATTTACATCAGCAAACGCAGGAATAGATCACTCAAACACAAGCGACGATCTTGACATTGTGTTGTTGCTGCCCTCCGACCCAGACTCAGATGCGCGTCAGATACGCGCTCACTTGCAAAATCAATTCCACAAAAAAATCGCCGTCGTCATCGCTGACAGCCACGGACGCCCCCATCGCAGCGGCACTATCGGCGTTGCGGTCGGTGTCGCGGGCATGCCGGCGGTCGAGGATTGGCGCGGACGTGAGGATTTATTTGGCTTTAGGCTGCAACACACCGAGATCGGGCTGGCAGATATGGTCGCGTCTGCCGCAACGCTCATCATGGGGCAAGCCGCCGAAGGTGTGCCTGCCGCAATCATACGTGGCGTGCAGCATACTCAACGCGACGGCAGCGCCGCTGAGATGTATCGTCCAGCCCAATTTGATTTATACCGTTAATGATGAACCATTAAAGACAAAAGAAACGTGTGTCATTCTGAACAGAGCACAGCGCAGTGAAGCATCTCAAAGCATCCGCATCACAGAGATTCTTCGTCGCGCTTTTGCGCTCCTCAGAATGACAATTTGACGATTGAGTAAAACCAACACGATCTATGAAAAAAGATTTTGATATCAGCGCACCAGAGCGCGCACTCGAAGGCAAACTAAAAATCGAATGGAACGAGCAACAAATGCCAGTGTTGCTCGCCATCCGCGAACGATTCGCGCGTGAGCAACCCTTTCGCGGTTTGCGCATCTCGGCATCATTGCATGTCACTGCCAAGTCCGCCGCGCTGATGCGCACACTCGCCGCGGGTGGCGCAGACATTGTGTTTTGCGCAAGCAACCCGCTCAGCACGCAAGATGAGATTGCCGCATCGTTAGTGATGAATGATGAGATTCCTGTATTTGGCAAGCGCGGCGAAGATACCGCAACCTACTATGCGCATCTCAATGCCGCGCTAGATCACGAACCGAACATTGTGATGGACGATGGTTGCGATCTTCTGACGATTTTGCATACTGAGCGCAAAGCACAAAGCGAACAAATTTGGTGCAGCACTGAAGCAACGACGACGGGCGTGATTCGCGCACGGGCGATGGCAAAACAAGGCGCGCTGCATTTTCCAGTGTTGGGTGTCAATGATTCGATGACCAAACACTACTTTGACAATCGCTATGGCACGGGTCAGTCTGCGCTTGATGGCATCTTGCGCGCGACAAATGTGTTGATCGCAGGGCGCACAGTCGTCGTGGTCGGATACGGTTGGTGCGGGCGCGGCGTGGCTGAGCGCGCCCGCGGACTCGGCGCGCAAGTCATCGTCATCGAGGTGGATCCGCTGATTGCGCTCGAAGCTGTCATGGATGGTTTTCGCGTCATGCCGTTGCGTGACGCTGTCAAAGTCGGTGATATCTATGTGGCGGTTACCGGCGACAAAAATGTGATTGATGAGGCGCATATCGCGCGCATGAAAGACGGCGCGATCTTGTGCAATGCGGGTCATTTCGATGTTGAGATTAGCATCCCCGCCCTGCGCCGTCTGAGCAATGGTGAGCCACGCACAATTCGCCCAAACGTGGAGCAATTCACCCTAAAAAATGGCAATCGCATCAACCTGTTGTGTGAGGGGAGATTGGTGAATTTGATTGCCGGCGAAGGACACCCGCCCGTGGTCATGGATATGACCTTTGCGAATCAAGCGCTCGGCGCTGAATACATGTTGCGCAATTACAAAAAACTGGAGCGCAAAGTGTATGTCATGCCAGAGGCGATTGACCGCGACATTGCGCGGCTCAAACTCGCGGCACTCGGTGTCAAGATAGACAAACTCAGCGCCGAGCAACGCAAATATTTACAAAGTTGGGACGAAGGCACGTGACACAAGAAGAATTATTTGCGCAGATTGATGGCGCGTTTCGCGCAGGCAAAATGGCACATGCGGCGGATTTATGCGTTGAGTTATTTTGCATGCCAAAACGTGGGCGCGCTTCATTGCGCGAGCAACAATTTTTACAAACTGCGCGACCGCTCACCACACATGCGCAAGGATTAAATTTGCGCGGATATGAATGGGGCGGCACAGGCGAGCGCGTGTTGTTGCTGCATGGCTGGGAGTCACAGTCCAGCCGCTGGAGCAGCGCAATTCCCACTTTTGTAAATGCTAGTTTCAGCGTGACGGCATTTGATGCACCCGCACACGGCGACAGCGACGGCGAACAAGCCAACATGCCTTTATATGCTGCATGCATCAATGACATCATCGTCCAACACGGACCCTACGATCACATCGTTGGTCACTCATTTGGTGCACAAGCTGCGATCTATCATCTGGCTACACAGCCTGACTCGCGCGTCAAAAAACTTGCGGTCTTTGGCATGGCACACACGGTCGAACATCTGGTTGATAATTTCTTTGCAGGTGCGAATTTGCCCGCCGCTTTGCGTCCGGAGTTTGACAACGCTTTTCAACGCAAATTCGGCGCTTCGCTCAAAGATTTTGCAATGGCAAATTACTCCGCAAAACTCAAATTGCCCGGGCTGTTGATCCAAGATCGAGATGATGCGCTGGCTGACTTTGATGGCGCGCGACAAGTGGCAGCCGCTTGGAAAAATTGCGCCTTCGTCAGCATCGAAGGCGTCGGGCATTTTGCGATGATGCGCAGCGCAAAGGTCATTGATCCGATTGTGCAATTTTTGCGCGTGGCTTAAAATTTACTCGTGCGCGCCACATCTATCGTTTTAGTCAGCGCCATCGCATTTATCATCGCACTGATTGTCACGCCGTTGGCGATACGGTTGGGCATTTATCTGGGAATTGCCGATGCGCCGGGTGGGCGCCGCACACATGCGCGACTCACATCCCGCTTGGGTGCAATTCCACTTTTTGTTGCATTCGTTGTTGGCGCGTTGTTGGCGCACGCAATTGCCATTCCCTCAACAGACCCCAATGAACCTACGCGATTTTGGGGCATGTTGATTGGCGCGAGTGTGATCTTTGTGGCTGGTTTGATTGATGACAAATGGCAGCTATCGGCTACACCGCAATTTATCGGACAATTGCTCGCCACTGTCATTGCCATCGCGGCGTTGATCTTTATCGAGCGATTCAAAAACCCGCTCAATGGCATCGAGGCGCAAATTCCATTCATCTTGACTGTCGCGCTCACCCTTGTTTGGTTTGTCGGTGCAATGAACACGGTCAATTTTGTGGATGGCGTGGACGGCTTATCGGCGACCATTTCATTCATCGTCAGCGCCGTGATCGCCGCTCACATGCTGCGCGAAGGTCAATACAGTGTGGCATTGTTGCCTATCGCGTTGTGCGGCGCCCTGCTCGGTTTTTTGGTGTTCAATTTGCCCCCTGCAAAAATCTTCTTGGGCAGTGGCGCACAATTTCTCGGTTATCTACTCGCATGTCTGAGCATCATCGCTGGCGCAAAGGTGGCGTTGCTGTTGCTGGTCATGAGCATTCCGATTGTGGATGTAGCGTGGCAAATTTTTGATCGCACGCGCCGCAAACAAAGCCCCATGCGCGGAGATCGCGGGCATCTGCATTTGCGGTTAGTTGATACTGGCTGGAGCGCAAAAAAGATTGTGCGTGTTTATGCTCTGCTCGGTGTCACATTAGGCGCACTGGCTTTATTGATCGAGCCGCCTCAGCTAAAGCTGATTGTGTTTGGACTCATTGCGTTGGGCGTTGCGTTGGCGTTGGCGCGACTATCGCGCGCAACAAAAAAATAGAGAGGGCAAATTGCCCTCTCAAAAAATCAACCCACTAAACCAACGCCCTCAAATAAGAACGACGTAAATTGCCATTTGTCGTACTCGTCAGGTCGCGGCTTGTTGTAGTCCTCATACAGATCTCCGCGCGCCTGCAATGGATTCCACAACGTTTGCACCGAAGGGCATTTTCCGAGATAGGGTCGCGCGATGTCTAGCACCTCACGATATGGCAGATGATCCGGCACACACAAGCCCTCGCGCGGGTTTCGTATCATCCAAAATAGCGCGCCGATGATTGAGGCCGCCACTTGAAGCGTCGTTGCGTTTTGCCCGGGCGTCAGGCTGCGCGCCTCGTTGATGTCGAGCGTCGAGCCCGTCCACCAGCCATTCAACACATGCCCCAACAGCAATACACCCATCTCATCGCGTCCGCTGATGATGTCATTGTTCATGATGCGCTGATTTTCTTGCATGACATAGCCATTGCTCCGCAGCTCGTGCAACGACGCCAATGCAGCGTCAGATGGCTGATACGCATAGTGCACCGTTGGGCGGTAAATGGGGTGCTTGCCGTATTCGTCCTCTTTCCATACGGTCAGGTGATCGCTCATCGTAAATGCTTCGCCGTGACGCACGACCATGCCAATGGTGGGTCCACTCGGCACCCACGAGCGCACAAATGTATTGATGCCTTTTTGCGCCAAGCAGATTTGATTACACGGACCAAACTCATGATGATGCGCGCCGCGTGGCATATAACGCTCGTGCGTGCCCCAACCCATCTCAGCAGGCGCGATGCCTTCCTCTCTAAAACCTTCGACTGACCATGTGTTTACAAATTCGCCGACTTCTTTAGGGCGATTGCTGATCTGTGTGTCGCGCTCAGAGATGTGAATGGTTTTGACGCCGAGCAACATCGCCACACGCGCAAAGTCGTAATCATGCAAGGCGCTCGTCAGCGCTTCGATGGCTTTGACGCCCATCGCATTGCGGCGCTTGGGAAATTTGACATCTTTGCGTTTCACATTCCCAAGCACAATGTTGCCCATATCCTCGAGCGCGACTTTTGTCCAGTGACTCACCAAGCCGGGGTTTGCGCCATGCTCTACAACAGCAGTCGCGCCCGGTGTCGTCCAGTTACTCTCCATCTCGCGCAGCTTCATGTGTCGCACATACAACGTGCGCTCTGCCGGGTTTTGTGTGGGTGCATCCTGATAGGGATTCCATTCCTCGACAGATGTGTTTAGATACAAGACATGGTTGTCGTGACACCATTCGATGATGTCCGTCGCGCCAATGTTCCAAGCAAGGTCAATCAGTAAGTCACCTGCCCCGACATAGTCCTTGAGCAGATTTTCCATATTCTCGATCGTGACGCGCTTGCGCACATATTGCGCGCCAGCCGCGAGCATTTCTTTGGCAAGATGCTGATTGTCGGCAAAATCCATGATCGTGACTTTGCTGAAATCCATCTCAAAATGCTTGAGCAACAATGGTTGCACACATTGCGAAACTGATCCACAACCCAAGATCAATATGCGCCCAGAAAATACAATTTTTGAGGAAGTAGGTAACGTGGTCATGTTTATATCAAGGTAACGAAAATATGTTACCATGCGTACGCGCTCTTACATAGCGCATCCTCATGTTGTCTGCATCTTCTACATCAGCCTCAGACTCTGTGCGCACGCCTGGTGAATTTGTAATTGAGCGCACATGGCACTCCGATCATCGCACGCCAATACGTTGGTTGTTGTCTTATATGTGGCGCGAATGGAAATGGTTTTTTGGCATCGTCATCGGCGCTATGGGCAACGGCTTGGGCGCGGTGGCAGTGCCTTACTCGCTCGGCATCGCTTATAACGCCATCAGTGGTGAGTCATTCAACGCAGCGCTGTTGTTACAAGCGGTCACACTCATCGTTGGCTCGCAGATTGTGCGCGGCATTTTGCAATTCCTGCGTAACTACTCATCCAACCTAATCGGGCAACGACTCGAGCGCGATATGCGCGATGAGTTGTACACAAGTTTGCTTGGCAAGAGCATGTCGTTTCATGATCGCCAGCGCATCGGTGACGTGATGGCGCGCTGCACCAACGACGTGCATGAGATCGCCCTGCTGATGGAGCCGGGCATCAATATCGTGATTGGCTCTGGTGCGTTTATCGTGTCGGTGTTTATCGTTGCGCCGCTGATCTACCCGTGGCTCTTGCTCGTGCCAGCGGGCTATGTCGTCGGTTACATTTTTTTGGTGTCGTGGTATCTAGGTAAATTGCGCCCAGCGGTCGAAAATGTGCGGCTGCTCTTTGGTCGGCTCAACGTCACCCTCGCCGAAGCCATCGAGGGCGTTGAGACCGTCAAAGGCGCCGCCCAAGAAAATTTTGAAGAAACCCGATTCTCCACAGCGCTGAGCAACTGGCGCAATGCCGCGATCAAACAAGGTGAAATTGAGGCGCGCTTCTTGCCGGGTTTGCTCTATAGCTGCACCCAAGTGGCAGGATTGCTATTTACGCTGTATTTGTATTCGCGCGGCATCGTCACTATCGGCGCAGTGATCAGCTTTAACAGCTTGCTAATGACGTTGCAGTTTCCGACGTTTGCGACGCAGTTTGCCTATCCGCAGGTTGCCTCGGGCGTCGCCAGCGCGCGGCGCATGTGGGCGCTCATCAATGACGATTCACCGCTAGATTTTGCAGCAAATCAAACCAACGAGCAACGCATCATGCGTGGCGATGTTGAGTTTCGCGATGTCAGCTTTGCCTATGGACGAGACGCATCACAAAACACGCTTAACCACGTGAGCTTTTCGATTCACGCCGGCCAAACGGTCGCCATCGTCGGGCAAACTGGATTTGGCAAAAGCACGATCACCAAGCTCATCAATCGCATCTATGATCCGCAAAGCGGCGCGGTGCTTGTGGATGGCGTGGATGCACGCGAATGGGATCTCGCCAATTTGCGCAAACAGATTTCGATCATCGAGCAAGACGTATTTTTATTTTCGCGCACCATCGCCGAAAATATCGCATTTGGCACACCCAACACAACTCAGGCGCAAATCGAGAACGCCGCGAGAGCCGCGCAGGCACATGATTTCATCCTCAGTTTTAGAGACGGCTATCAGACCGTCGTCGGCGAACGCGGCGTGACGCTCAGCGGCGGACAACGTCAACGCATTGCCATCGCGCGCGCGTTTTTGACTGACCCACGTATTTTGATTTTGGATGACTCGACCAGCGCGATTGATAGTGCCACAGAGGATCAGATCCAACGCGCGATGTTGCGCGCGGCACAAGGACGCACCACTTTTATCATCACACACCGCTTGTCACAGATTCGTTGGGCAGATCACATCATCGTCATCAATCGCGGACGCATCGAAGCCATAGGGACACACGAAGAAGCCATGCGCGCATCGGCTTCGTATCGCGCCATTTTCCTAAACAAATAGCACAACATGTTTCACGGACTCAACGCCGAAACCTACGACCGCAGCTATAGTGACCGACAACTCGTCGCGCGCATTGGCACATATCTCGTGCAACAAAAAGAGCTGCTCAAGCGTCTCGGTCTGTTTATCGCATTAACAACGTTGATTGGCGCGGCGGAGCCGGTGGTCGTGTCGCGCGGTCTCGATCAGGTGCGCGTCGCTGATCAGAGCGCGATATTTAGCATCGCGCTTCAGATCGTTACAGTGTTATTTGTGTTTGCTTTTTTGAATTGGTTGGGCAACTATCTCAGGCGGCGCACTGCATCGCGGCTCGTAGCGACACTAATCAGTCATCTGCGATCTGACGCATTCAATGCGGTTATTCATCACGATCTATCATTTTTTGACAAGCATCAAAGCGGCAAGATCATCAGTCGTATCAGCAACGATACGCAAGAACTATCGCAAACCACGACGCTTATCTCCGATCTACTCGGTCAGGTGCTCGTGCTCATTGTGCTGACAGCATACCTCTTCACCGTGTCATGGCAAATGGCATTGATATTGGTCGCCATCTCGCCCGTGATCGTATTTCTCGGTTACGGCTTCAGACGAGTCACGCGCGCTGTTAGCCGCGGCGGTTTTCGCGCCATCGCCGATGTCAACAATTCCATTCAAGAGGCAGTCGCCGGTATGCGTATCGCCAAAAATTTTAGGCAAGAAGCGGCAATGTATGCTGATTTTCGACAGGTGAATCAACGCTCATTTGAAATTAACTTGCGGCGCGCCATTATTACCTCAGGGATATTTCCATTGCTCAATGTCGTCGGCGGTATGTCGAGCGCACTGCTCATTTATTCGGGCGGTTACTTTGTCGGATGGCAATTGCTCAGCATCGGCGCATGGTATCTATTTGCGTTGAGCCTCGATCGCTTTTGGGGACCGCTGACAAACCTCGCCTCATTTGCCAGTCAGATTCAGAGCGGGCTGTCGGCGTGCGAACGCATCTTTGCGTTGATGGACACCGAGCCAAACGTCAAACAAATCGAGACCCGTGCGATTACAACGCCGTTGCAAGGCGACATTCAATTTAAGCAAGTCCAATTCCGCTATACCGCGCAACAACAGGTGCTGAGTGATTTTTCGTTGCACATCGCGCGCGGCGAGAGCGTAGCATTTGTTGGGCATACCGGCGCGGGTAAGAGTAGCCTGATCAAGCTCATCGCGCGTTATTATGAGTTTCAAGATGGCGAGATTTTGATAGACGGTCGTGATATTCGCAGTCTTGATTTGAATGGCTATCGCAAAAATCTTGGCATCGTGTCACAATCGCCTTTTTTGTTTGCAGGCACGGTCGAGGACAACATTCGATACGCGCGCCCCGACATCAGCAGCGCCGATTTGCAAACCATCGTGCGGCATATCGGTCAGGGTGAATGGGTGGATGCCCTGCCAAATGGATTGCAAACGGAGGTCGGCGAACGCGGTAATCGTCTGTCGCTTGGACAACGGCAACTTGTGGCGCTTTCGCGCGTGCTAGCGCAACAGCCGCCCATCTTTATGCTTGATGAAGCCACCGCCAGCATTGACCCATTCACCGAACGTCAGATACAAACTGCGCTCAATCTCATCCTCAAATCTAGCACCTCGATCTTGATCGCGCATCGGCTGAGCACGGTGCAGGCTGTAGATCGCATCATCGTGCTTGACAAAGGTCGCATCATTGAACAAGGCAATCATGATGCGCTGATCCAGCGCGGTGGATATTACGCCGAACTCTTTGATACTTACTTTCGGCACCAAACGGCTGATTACAAGGTCAGCTTGTAACGCCGAGCAACTGAGTAAAATCAAGCCCATGTCTTGGATTACAAGTCCCGAAAGTTGGATCAGTTTGATTACGTTGACAGTGCTTGAGCTTGTGCTTGGCATTGACAACATCATCTTTATTACAATCTTGGCAGGCAAGCTGCCGGCAAGTCAACGCAATCAAGGGCGCACGGTTGGCTTGATGCTGGCGCTGGTGACGCGTATTTTGCTATTGTTGTCTATTAGTTTTTTGGC
>CAZVQE010000045.1:0-12285 GCA_964628875.1 uncultured Anaerolineae bacterium | reverse complement strand
TTCCCAATCGTTGCTATTTGTATTGCTCATAAATTTTTGTAATAAAACGCTGTTGTGTGGAGCTGCCCATTTGCACTGCGCGCATATTTTGGAATGGCGCCGATCTTAACGTAACCCATGTGTTGATACAACATCTCAGATGGGTCGTCCTCGCGCGTGTCAAGCACAAGCGTCGTGCGTCCAATATGATGCGCGTAATCTTCGAGCGCTTGCATCAATGCGCGCCCGATGCCTGCGCGCCGATGCGCACTATGCACGATCAACTTTGACACCTCAGCGCGATGCAATCCATTTTGCCTCATGCATAGATCAAGCTGCACGCTGCCGACGATCTCATTCTCAAAGACAGCCACCCACAACACACGCGATTGCGCTTTTACCGCCGAGACGACGCCGTGCCAATACTCATTCGCATCATCATCACTCAGCGGCGGCAAAAAACCAACCGACGCGCCATGCGCAACCACATCTTGTAGCAGCCGCACGAGTGCAGGCGAATGGCGCTGTGCGCCGAGTGCATCGAGTTGCTCGATGTGCATCATGCGCCGATGATACGTCACCGTGCGCTGATCTTGTCGAAGCGCAGCCCGTTACAATTACGCTGCTATGCAGGATGCGTTGAATTTTCAAGAGCTTATTTTGCGGCTGCATCAATTTTGGTCGCAACACGGCTGTCTGATTTGGCAGCCCTACAATCAAGTCGTTGGCGCGGGCACGATGAACCCCGCGACCTATTTGCGTTCGCTCGGACCTGAGCCATGGAATGTGGCATATGTCGAACCAAGCGTGCGCCCAGATGACGGGCGTTTTGGCGAAAATCCAAATCGCCTCTATACGCACACACAGTATCAAGTCATTTTGAAGCCGTCGCCTGAGCGCTCACAAGAGCTGTATCTCGATAGCCTCTCGGCGATTGGCATTGATCGAAGCAAACACGACATTCGATTTGTCGAGGATAACTGGGCGCAACCCGCGATTGGCGCGTGGGGACTTGGCTGGGAAGTTTGGCTGGATGGATTGGAGATCACGCAATACACTTACTTTCAGCAGGTTGGCGGCATCACACTCGACCCAATTCCGCTCGAGCTGACCTACGGCTTGGAGCGCATTGCCATGGCGCTGCAGGGCGTGCGCAATGTGTTTGACCTCAAATGGGACACGCAGCGCACCTACGGCGATGTGCGACTGCAAGAAGAAATCGAGCGCAGCCAATACGCCTTTAATCAAGTGGATGTCGAGTTTTTGCATGAGCAATTTGAAGCCGTCGAGCGCGAATGCAAACGCACACTTGCGCAAGGGCTGGTGGCGCCCGCGCATGACTACGTGTTGCAACTTAGCAACATGTTTAACTTGCTTGACACACGCGGCGCGATTGGTGTGACCGAGCGCCAACGATTTCTTGGGCGCACGCGCGACCTTGCCAAAGAAGTCGCCGCGACCTACGTCAAACAGCGTGAGGCAGCGGGTTTTCCGTGGCTGTCTAAAACACAAGAGAATCAGAAGAGAAAAACACAAGAAGGGAAACCCCTTCCTCCCGTCATCCTCTCTTCCTCGCTTGCCGCCTCTGCCGCGACGTTACTCCTCGAGATCGGCGTCGAAGAGTTGCCCGCGCACAACGTGAGCGAGGCAAAAGCGCAACTCGAAAAGCTCGTGCCTGAGACGCTCAAAGAGGCGCGCCTGACGCATGGAGCTGTGCGCGTATTGGCGACGCCGCGCCGACTTGCTGTCTTGGTAAATGGGGTTGCGCCGCAACAAAGCTCGATAGATGAGATGGTCAAAGGTCCGGGCGCAAAGGTTGCCTTTGACAAAGAGGGCAACCCGACTCAAGCCGCGATTGCATTTGCCAAACGTTTTGGCATTGACGCCAAAGCGCTGACCGTCGTCGAAGAAGGCAAAAATAGCTATGTTTACGCCAAGCGCCACGAAGATGGCAAGCCTGCTGTCGAAGTGTTACGTGAGCTATTGCCGCAAATCATCGGCAAACTCGCCTTTGAAAAGACTATGCGTTGGAACGCCAGCAACGTCGCGTTTGCGCGTCCTTTGCAATGGTTTGTGGCGCTGCTCGGCGATCAACCCATTCCATTTAGCTATGCGGACATCGCTAGTGGCACGACCAGCGTGGGCGCGCGCGGTCAAGGCTCGCCGACATTTGACATTGCGCATGCAGATCGCTATGAATCGGCGCTCCATTCGCAGCATATCATCGCGGACGTAGATGCGCGTCGCGCCGAGATCGTGCGCCAGATCAATGCAGTCGCAGCCAGCATCGGCGCGCGCGTCGAGCCAGATGACGACCTGCTCGAAGAAGTAACCAACCTCGTCGAGCAACCGAGTGCGTTGCTGTGCAAATTTGGCGAGGAGTATCTGCAAATGCCGCCGATCATTTTGACCAAGGTCATGCGCAGCAAGCAACGCTATTTCACACTCGTGGATGCGGCGACGGACGAGATGCGCCCCAACTTTATTACTGTGCGCAATGGTCCAACTGCTGAGAGTGACGCCGTGATCAACGGCAATGAAGATGTCGTGTTTGCGCGCTTTGCGGATGCGGCGTATTTTTATCGGCATGACCTCGACAAGCCACTCGAATCGCTGTTGCCAAAGTTGGATTCGTTGACCTTTCAGGCAAAGCTTGGCTCAATGCTTGACAAGACGCGCCGTATCGAGAGCTTGGTTGAGCCAATTGCGTATGCGCTGCCCAAGACTGATTCTCAAGACACCCAGATCGCCAAGCGAGCCGCGCATCTGTGCAAAGCTGACCTCGTGACCTCGATGGTGATTGAGATGACCTCGTTGCAAGGCACGATGGGGCGTGCCTATCTGCTCAAGCAGGGCGGCGACGCGGCAGTCGCCGATGCGATTTACCAGCACTATCTGCCGCGCTTTGCAGGTGACGTTACGACATCATCGCGCGCGGGTTTGATTGTTGCGTTATCGGACAAACTCGACAGCATTGCGGGGTTGTTTGCGGTGGGTCTCGCGCCAAAGGGCAGCGCCGATCCATTTGCGTTGCGCCGCGCCGCGATTGGCGCCGTGCAAAATCTGATTGCGAATCGAACACCATTCTCATTGCGCGCTGCGCTCAAGAGCGTTGCCATTCGTCTGCCTGTGCCGATGAGTAGCGACGCGCTCAATGCCGCGCATGCGTTTGTCGTCGAGCGCCAGCGTGCGATGTTGATCGAGAGCGGCAACCGACACGACGTTGTGGACGCGGTATTGGCGGAGCAGGGTGACGACCCGTATCGCGCGCGTGTGGCTGTGGGTGAATTGAGCCAAGCCCTGCAAAACGCCGACTGGAGCGTGACGCAGACCGCCTATGCACGTTGCGCCCGCATTATCAAAGGTATCAGCGCGGTGGATCACGCCGACCCAAGCGCCGACACTGAGCCAGCCTCGCACCAACTTGCGCAAGCTGTAGATCAGTTGCCACAGCCGCGCAATATCAATGAGCTGGTCAGCAATTTGACCCAGCTCGTTGCGCCGATCAATCATTTTTTTGACAAGGTCATGGTGAATGTGGATGATGAAAAAGTCAAGCGCGCACGACAAGCGTTGTTGTTGCGCGTGGTGTCGCAAGCGCGCGGCATCGCTGACCTGAGCAAGCTCGAAGGCTTTTAGCGCCAACTCTCACATTTACACGAAATAAAAACAAGGAGGTTATAAAGACTTCCTTGTTTGTTTTTTATGAGTCAAGCAATTGGCTTAGACGCTTTGAGATTTGTCATCATTTGAGCGCTTATACACTTGAGGGTGTTTTTTATCCCATGCGGCGATGATCTTTGGCGCAGCCACATCAAACTTTGGATAGCGCGGCATGCTCGGCGCGCGCACGCCGATAAACGGCGTATCCGCATGGTACTTGCGCAAAAAGTCGGGCCAATGTGTTTGCGTCAAAAAAGTGATTTGGCGTGTCAGATTTGGTCCACTGGCGAGATAAAACGGTGTGCGCCAGTCCCACACATCTTGGCGGCGTGGATTTGGCAAAAAGATGCTCATTGCCAGCGTGTCAGTGAAGTCCCATGTGACGCCCGGATTGACGTAGGGGCGCGAACGATCGCCATAGACCTTGACATCATTTAGTGCGTTTGATAGCTCATGTGCGCGGCGCGCAACTGTGTGCGCGCTGCCAAATTGCTTGATGAGGTTGTTCGCAAAAGTGCGCAAATCAGTGAGATCGTCTGGCACCTCTAGCACAAAGTCGCGCGCGTTTTTCTTGCCAGTGGTCGTCGTGTCAAATTGACCCGCCACGTGAATAGCTTCGGTGATTTTTTTGATGCCTGCGGGCAACGCAGCGATCAGCGCAAGTGACAACGCGTCCACCTTTTGCATGAGGTCGTCCATGCGGCTGAGGTCAATGGCGCTGCCGACAGTAGGGTGCCCCTCAATGCTGTTGAGGACGGCGTGATTTTGTTTGGCAAATGCACGCGCCAAATCTGCATGCGAAACGGCGTCATGCTGCGACTGCAATTCTGCAAAAACGGACGGATATGCATCGCCCGCCGTAAAAAAGTTGTAGTTCATATAGCCCGTGGCGTATTCGGCATATGGGGCGATGGTGCTGGTCGTCTCGATCGTAAAGTTGTAACAGTTGTCTAAATTCACCACTGCCAATTTGTTTACACCATGTGCGGTTGCCATGCTGAGCGCCTCGCCAATCTGATAGGTGGACATTGGCATTCCGGGTAGCACGGGCCAGCTCTCAGGCAATACGGGCCAACTTTCGGGTAGCACAGGCCAACTCTCAGGCAACACGGGCCAGCTTTCGGGCAGTGGCGCGAAATGTTCCGGCATTGAATCTGGATTCTCAAACTGCGGTGCGCCAGTTACGCCATCACGTGTCGCGTTGCCGTTGCGGGTGATGTTCCATGGACCGCTGAGCTTCGGTTTCATGCCAGCCAGTTGGGCGCTGTCGGGCACATAGCCTGAGCCGTGACCTTCGAGCGACAAGATCAAACGCGCGCATGGATTTACACTTTGTGCATATTCGAGGAATCCACAAAGCGTAATCGGCGAATTGAGCAGCAACTTCCAGCGAGATACGATGCGCGGCGAGTTGCCATTCCCTGCAGGAATCTCAACCAAAAACGCGCCTTGATCTGCATAATCAATAAGGGCAACAACATTGATATTTTGCGCGGCGACACGACATAGGTTTGTAAATAGGCGATGTTGATGCAGTGGCTTCGGGCGGTCATCCGGAAAATTTGCCAACGCGGGATCGCCCAACGGGGCGTAAACAGCAAATGTGAGTTGACGCATGGGCGTCGTGTGCTTTTGATTGTTGCTCATATATTTTCTCCATATAAAATTTAGCATCAAATTACAAAAAAAGTTTGACAAAATTTGACAAACACATGTCAGAAAATGAGTCTGCTCCCGATCGCGATACCGTGCAAATTTGGCTGAGCCAACTGTTGCAGATGCATCGCGCTGGCGCATCTGGCATGGCGATATGGCGGAAATTGCCACCTGAGGCGCAAGATTTTTTTGCGCCAAAGCTGCGTGTCGCGCGCCTCGCGCTTGGCGCTGAGCTGGGTGATTTGCAAAATGATCGAGCGCTGTTGCCGTTTGTGCGCTGGACAATTAGTCAGTTGCGCCCCGATCACGCGCCTTCTTTGCGCATCGCCGACAAGCAAAATTATCTCGACCGCCCAAGCTGGCGCCCAATGATTGTTGTGATGTGCCACTATGCATTTGCTGCGGTCACGCCATACGCTGAGCGCTATCTCAGCCCGCGCGGCGAATCGCCCATTGAGCATTTGTGCGGCTTGTGGAATATTGGCATCAATTCGGTCTATCGTTATCTTGAGAGCGGCACGCAGCGGTTAGCCGCTTTTTTGTGTGAATTGAGCTGTGACGGCGATATGTTGTCGTCCTTGCGCGACTTTATTTGGAGCGAGGTTGCAGATCAAAAGCGTTGGCGTGCGGTTGAGTTGGCGCAATGGCAAACCGAGCAAGCGCAGCTTTTTTTGCAACGCGCCCAACCCCTCGGCGCGGTGTGGCATGCGCGCGCGGCAAATGATATGGCGCTGACGGCGCGCGTGATGACGCAGCATGCGCTTGATCTTTCCAATGAGTCGTTTTTTACATGCGAGTTGAATCGCTATCTGACTGATTTACAGTCCTCTGCGTTTTCGATGCGCGAACGCGTCGTTTTGGGTGGCGCTCTCGCAGGCATATACCGCATTCAACAAGATAACGCCGCCGAGCTGGATGTCTATCAAAAATTGTTGCATGTCGCCGCACAACAAAACGATGCATTGAGCTTGGCGCTGGTGCATCTGTATCTCGGGAAATATGAAGAACGGCGCGACGCAGATCGCAGCTTGGCACATTATCAAGATGCGGTGGATTTATTGGCGCACACACACGACGACGAATTTGCGCAAGATCATTTGACCGCGCTCGTGCGATTGGCATGGCTCTACATCGTGCGCAACGATCCGCGCGCTTTGCCGCTCTTGCAACGCGCCGACCAATTGCGCCAGACCTACGCTCCTCGCGTGCCATCGTCGCCCACCTTTGCCATGCTAGAGCAAGCTTGGGCTGAGTATCAACGCCGCGCAAGCGATTTTGCATCGTCGTTAGAGCATACCAACCGCGCGCTCAACATCTACGAGCAACTAGGCGACATGCAGGGCAAACTCAAATCAATGATCAATCTTGTGATTGCATTGATGGAGCTAAAGCAGTTTGATCGCGCCATTGAGTATTCGCATCAGTCGTTGGCGCTGATCCAACATGCGAAGGTGGACCCCGAACACGAAGCGAGTGTCTATCTCAATCTTGGCACGGTGTATTTTTGGAAAGAAGACTACGACACCGCGATAGACAATTATCAAAACGCTCTGCGCTGCGCCGAGCGCGCCAATATGAAGCTACATATTGGGCGTGTGCATTACAACTTGGCTGAGGCGCATTACATTCGATATTTGCGCAATCATTCGGCGGACGATGAGCACTTAGGCGATGATCATGTGATGGCGGTCATACACGCGGCTGGCTCAGCAAATGCGCCCCTGTTGATCGAAAATGCGCGCAACCTCAAAACAAAAATTTTGAGCGGCACAAAACGCGCCGATGAAAACCGCCTCATCAATCCTGAGCGCGCGGCGCACCCCGTCGAGGCGGGCGAACTCGATCATGCGCGTTTGGCGCTAGAGGCTGATTTGCCGCCTGCGGAGCGCATTCACGCATTGCTGCGCATATCAAAGATTTATCAGCAGCTCTCTGCCAAAGAGCGCGAGCATGCGTTGCGCCTATGTCAGCAGCATGATTTGGTGAATGAATTTCGCGGCGAATTTGACGCATTGCGCGAAGTGTTTGAACGCTCGGAGTCACGCGACACCGCCTTGGTGCGGCAGTGGTGCGCCACTGGCGCCGACGAAGCGCACGCAAGAAAGATAATCGAGCATTTTTCTGCTCAGCGCAGTATCAACAAAAGCGCATATGCCGCGCTATGCAGCGTGAGCGCCGCAACGGCATCAAAACACTTAAATCAATATTTGCAATGGGGTTTAGTGCGACAAATTGGCAATGGTCCCAGCACGCGTTATGAGCTGGCGGAAGCCGTAAATTAGTCAATCCGCCAATACACGCCGTCTTTGCGCTGCATCAATTTCTCGGCGATAAATTCGCGGCGCAGTGTGGCGCTGTCCCAGTGATAGCTCAACAACACAGCGTTGATTTCTTTTTCGCTGTAGCGTCGCTCATGCTCAAAGCGATTCACCAGATAACGCAAAATCACAAGCCGCTTTTTGCGGATGGCGGGAATATGCGTCAGCTTTCCATCTTCGGCAAGATATGCCGCGAGTATTTTTTGATCAGGATCGCGTGCAATATCGCTTTGCGGAGCCAGCGCAGCGATGCTTTTGTTAATCTGGGTCAGTGCGGGCGTGTTGAGCGCGTAGTAGTGCGTTGTGCCTTGCGCGCGCATGCGCACGATAAGTGCGTCGTTGAGTTTGGCGAGGTGATGTGAAATCGTTGGCTCAGTGAGCGCAAGTTTTTGTGCAATCTCGCGCACGCTGTATTCGCGGTCAGCAAGCAGCCCCAAGATTTTGAGACGCGTCTCGTCAGCTAGCGCGCGCAAGCTCGTGAGTGTATCGGGTTGCGCAGTGTCTGATTGTTCCATAGATTGATATCAAATTAGATATCTGCCTAATTATACACCCATCGAATTAAGTTGCTGTTGATTTACAATCTTTTACGCATGACAACACCGACATCGGCATTTGACCAACTTGTGCAAATCAACTTGGGTGATATTTGCGAATCACTCGATCTGCGTCGCACGCGGTTGAGCGATGCAGTTTTTGCGTTACCAGCGCGACGGTTTGCAAGTCAGATGGTCGAGTTTGATCGCCGATGTGGCGAATCTGGCTTGCGTGCGGCATCCGAATGGTTGTGTCAGCAAATGGTTGGGCGCGTCGTGGCACACGGCACCGAAAACATCCCGCGTGAAGGCGCTACGTTGATCGTGTCGAACCATCCGGGATTGAGCGACACAGTAGATTTATTTGCTTCGATTCCGCGCGACGATCTTCTCATTGTCGCCAATCATCGCCCGTTTTTGGTGGCGTTGCCGCATGTGAGCCAACATTTGCTGTATGTGCATTTGGATGCCAGCAAACGCATGTCAGCGTTTCGTGACATCGTGACACAGCTCAAAAATGGACGCTGCGTGCTAACATTTCCGGCAGGCAAGATCGAGCCAGACCCGCATATCAGAATGGATGATGCTCGCGCGCATCTCACAACGTGGATCGAAAGTATCGGATTGTTGGCAAAGCTTGCGCCGCAAACCAAGATCGTGCCAGCGATTGTCAGCGGTGTGTTTACAACCGCCGCCTATGACAACCCGCTCGCCAAAATGAAGTCAGATCAAGACAAACGCGAGCGCATGGCTGCCATGCTCCAAATCATGTTTTCGTTTTATCAGCGCAATACAGTGCAAGTGCGATTTGGTCGCGCGCTCGATGCGGGTGAATTGGCTCGCCAGCACGCTGACGCGCCAGCCATCACGCGCGCGATTGCGGATGCTGCGCTTACGTTGATGTAATCGTGATTAGCGCGTGCCAACAAAATCGAGCTGATGCGCAATATAAATTAGCTCGCCGCGCTCAATCTGCTGATGTCGCTGTGTCAGCCATTGCATGAATCTATTTTGATCGAGCCGCGCCGACTGCGACAGCGATTCATCAAAAAAGCCGAGAATGCAGCGCAAGAAAAACGCATCGTCATCTGCATAGCGCCTGCGCGACGGAAATACAACCCAATCAGAGCTGCCGCTGGCGAGAATTGTTGTGCCAGCATTTTGCAGATGCGCAAACAGATGTCGCCCGCTGCGGCTATCGCCGGATGGTTTGCCGCCGATTGTGCGCTCATCCATCGTGGCGTGATATGCCTGCTCGATCTGCGCATCAAGCGCCGCATCGAGTGTCGGCTCAAAGATCGTCGCGCCGTCAAAATTGATCGTCAGATAAAACACGCCGCGCGGCTTGAGCGCACGCAACATGAGCGGCACGATCTCGCTGAGATCAAATAGATCAATAAACGCGTGTGCAATCAGCGTGTCAAATGATTGCGGGGCGCATGCGCGCAAAAATGCACGCGCGTCATGCGAGATAAATTCGAATGAGACATGAGACGGCGCGACACTCAGTCGCTCGCGCGCATGATCCATCAACGCGGTTTGCTCATCGAGCAATGTGTAATGCGCATGACGCAACACGCCACGCTCAATCAACCGTTGCGCCATTGTGCCGATGCCCGCGCCAAGCTCGAGGATGCGCGGCTGTATGCTCTCATTAAGCTGCGATACAAAGTGTTGCCAAACATGCGCATTGAGCGAGCGATCATCTATCGTTTTTTTGGCGGTGAGATAGCGAATGAAATCAGCGGTGTTCATAGTGTTGTAAAAATTCTCGGATGTGTGCGGCGCTTTGCGCCCACGTCGGAAAATCGTCAAATCTTGCCCGCGCATTGTGGCTCAATATCGCGCGCCGCTCCACATCAAAAAGATTTTGGATAGCGCTCGCAAGCGCAAGCGGCTGCTCAGTCGGCACGACAAAACCATCTATGTCATCACGCACGATCTCGCGCGCGGCGCCTGCGTCGGTGGCGATGACAGGCAAACCAAAACTCATCGCCTCAGGATACACGATGCCAAAGCCCTCATACTGTGATGGCACAACCAACGCATCGCACATTGCAAATTGCACCTTGAGCGCATCATCACTCAGCCGCTCGTGCCAGCGCACTTTATCGGCGAATGGCGCAGCCAGCGCGTGCATGCGTGCGGCGTAACGTGGCTCGACGCGTGTGTCGCCGACGATGTGTAGTTGCCATTCGCCGCGCACATGAGCCAACGCGCTCAACAGCGTGTGTAGCCCTTTGCGCGCGCTGACATTGCCGACAAATAGCAATCGCAGCGTGCCGTCATCTTGGCGCGACTGCGTTTGCGCGCTGAGCAGGCGATCTCCGGCTGGATACGCGACCACGTGCGGGCGCGATTCACCTAGCGCCTGCTCGACGGTCGCGCGCGTGGTGTGACTGTTGTAAATGAAGCCGTCGCAGGTGCGCAAATAGCGCCGCTCAATGATGCGATACAGACGCAACGCCGCTGTCGCGTGGCGTTCGCTGCTGCGTAGATGATGCACGATTGAGATGATCGGGTACGCGCGTTTGATTTTTGTGTTGAGCCAAAACAACGACGGGTGATTGAGTTCATCTTGCAGCAGCACGTTGGCGCGGATGCCATTCAACCGACGTAACAGCGCCGCCGAAAAGTTGTGTGTTAGATGCCGCGCGTAGTTGCTCCACGCCAACGAGATGACCTCGACCTCGTCGCCATGCGCGCGCAGATGCTCAACGAGCTTGCGATCATACAGATAGCCACCCGACACGGTGTCGAGCGAACCATAAATCAATAACGCGATGCGCATAGGTGAGAATACAGGAGACGGAAATCAGGAATCAGTGCGCGTTACTGACTCCTGACACCTGTCTCCCGTCTGTATGCCGCCCACGCGATATCGTTCTCCCAGAGTTTGACGGTGACGGCGCTGAGATTGGGCGCGGTGATCTGTGCTGTAAAGAGCTGCCACAAGATGCGCGAAAAATGCTCCACGCTCGGATTCAAATTTGCAAACTCAGGTTGATCGTTGAGCGTGACGTCTTTGAATCGCGCGACGAGCGCATTGAGCGCATGCTCGATATCTACGATGTCCACGAGGTAACCGTGCTTGTCGAGCGATTCACCCTCAAGCTGCACCTCGACAACGTAATGATGCGAGTGCTTCGTGTTTTCGGCGCCCCAATCGCCGCCGATCAAAAAATGTTGCGCAACAAAATCGCGCTTGACTGCCACTGTATACATGCGCAAATTGTAAATGGGCGCACCTAATATCTGAGCAGCGCTTGCAGCGTCTGATCGGGTTGCTGATCGAGCGCGCTATATGCCGCCGCTGCTTGCTCAAATGGCAGCCGATGCGTGATGAGTTGCGATGGTTTGAGTGCGCGGATCATTTGCCACGCGACCTCAAATCGCCGCGTTTTGTCCCAGCGCGTGTGCAGCGTGGGCGTGAGTGTGCTGACCTGACTGCTGATGAGTTGGATGCGGCTGCGATGAAAACGCCCGCCTAGATCAACATTGGCGCGCGCATTGCCGTACCATGAGCCGATCACAATACGCCCGCTAAAGCGCGTCAGCTCAATCGCTGTATCCAGTGCGGCGGGTTTGCTACTTAGCTCATAGCACAGATCGGCGCATTCGACGAGATTGTTTTGTTGAATGGCGCTTGGATCAAGCGACACATGCGCGCCATATTGCAAGCTGCGTGCGCGGCGACTTTCGAGGCGATCCAGCGTGATGAGTTTTGATAATGGCATCTGCGCAAGTAACATCGTCGTGAGCAAACCAACCACGCCTTGCCCGACGACAGCGACGACCTCGCCGATGAGTGGCGCGCCATCCAACAAAAAATTCACCGCCGTCTCCATGTTTGGCAAAAACGCGGCGTCTTCATACGCGACATCATCCGGGATCACATGCACATCTGACACACGCGCCACAAAGTGCGTCTCATGCGGATTAAACGCAAATACACGCCGACCGAGCCAACTTGCGTCCACATCTGCGCCGATGGCTTCGATCTCGCCAACACAGGCGTAACCATATTTCAATGGAAATTGCAGCCCGCCACCAAGCGCACTTATCGTTTCGTCGGCGCTAAGCTGCTGTGGCGCATCGCCGCGATAAATCAATAACTCCGTGCCGGAACTGAT
>CAZVQE010000044.1:11376-12452 GCA_964628875.1 uncultured Anaerolineae bacterium | reverse complement strand
GAGGCATTGTGGCTGGCGCAACTGATCGCGCCGCACACACAGTTTGATGCAGCTTCTTTGATCGCACGATATTTTGAGCATTTTGCGCCGAATGTCGCGCCTGCGCCATATGTCAGCGGTGCGGATGTCATGGCGTTGGGCGTCGCCGCAGGTCCGCGCATTGGTCATATCTTGAGCGCTGTGCGCGAGGCGCAAATGATCGGCGAGATTCATTCGCGCGATGAGGCGCTGTCGCTCGCGCGTCAGTTGTCAAACACATTTGCGTAACACTCTGAGCCGCCCCTACAATTCTTTTTGCATTGCATACAATCTTGGTTGTGAATCCATTTACAAAGTCTCTCGTGCGCGCAAAAGACGACGCTGCATTGCGCGAATGGATAACGCACTGGGACACACTCGAGGCGCTGGTCGTGCGCGTCTATCGCGGTGGCACAGCCACATCAAGCGACGAGCAAATTTACACGCAGACGCGCGCATGGCTCAGCCAACATTTACCGTCATGGCAAGCGCAGTTGCAACCACACTGGCACGGACGGCTTATCGGCGGTGTGCCAGCCACGAGCGACCCATTTGCAAAATTGATCTTGCCGCAGCACGCATCTGAATTTGTGGGCGACCGCACGATGATGCAAACGTTGCCGGCTGCGCGTGAGGCGCTCAACTTGTTTATCCTGAGCCGCGCATGAATGTGTCACCTGTTGAGATTGAGCGCGCCGCACATGCCATTCGGCGCGGCGAGTTGGTCGCGTTTCCGACTGAGACGGTGTATGGCTTGGGCGCAAACGCGCTCGACGCAGACGCAGTCAATCGCATCTTTGTGGCAAAGGGTCGTCCACTGAGCGACCCGCTGATCGTGCATGTCGCTGGCGAGCCGCGCACACTGCTGGATCAATTAACCCAACAAGGCGTGATCGCGCATAGCGCACATGACCTCGTACGCGCGCAACGTCTCGCGGATGCGTTTATGCCGGGCGCGATCACACTGGTGCTGCCGCGTGGCGCGCGCGTCCCATCTAACGTGACGGCTGGCGGCGAAACTGTGGCGATCCGCATGCCAAGTCATCCGATTGCGCGCG
>CAZVQE010000044.1:0-11276 GCA_964628875.1 uncultured Anaerolineae bacterium | reverse complement strand
ATGCCTTTGATGAATTGAGCGCGCAGCATAAGCGTGTTGGGTTGTTGCTGCGTAATGATGAAGCGTCACGTGTCGGCAGTCGCGCGCCGCTATTTTTGCTGGGCGCTACGCTCAACGACGTCGCCAAAAATCTGTATGCGGGATTGCGCGCGCTCGACGCGGCGCAGGTTGATGTGATCTTGATTGTTCAGCCGCCACGCATCGGCATCGGCGCTGCGATTGCAGATCGCCTCAGACGTGGCGCGGTGCGGTGATGCTGATTCAGTATTTTGCAAACACTAAACCTGCAATAAATTGGAAGTCCTTTGCATTTTTGGTGGCGAATGCAAAATTATTTGCGAGAGCAGTAGCCGCAATAAGCGCATCCGGAATCGCAAGTCCATAACTCAAGCGATACTCGGTTAGCAGATTTACCGCGATGGCTGTAATCGGAATATCTAGTGAAATTACTGCAAAACGTCGAATGAATTTTTCAATTTCGCGCAACTCGAGCTTGTTACGTGCACCCACAAGCAATTCCATCTGGGTGATCGCGCTAATATGCGGAATGTCTTTTTTCTCGATATCCACAATGAAGTCTTTTGCCTTTCGATCATCGCGTCCGGCGTCAATGAGAATATCAGTGTCTACAATGATATTCATTGCTTCCAATCTGTTTGGCGCAGTTTTCGCACATATTCGACACTGTCAACCATATCGGTGCGATCTTTCCACATCCCGATAAACGCTTCGTTACGTAAGGCAACGCGTTTGGTTTTAGATCGCGTTTTGGCAATTTGTTGTGTCGAAAGCAACTCAACCAAATTAGCTATCAACTTTTGAGCTTCAGGGGATAGAGACTCGATTTGACGTGACAGTTGATTCACTTGAGTTTGTAACATATTTAGATTTTAGTCCATGCCGTTAGCGCACCTTTAGCTCATGGGCTTAATCTGCGCAACGCCATCTCAGCCGCCGCGCGTTCGGCAAGTTGTTTACTGTTGCCACTGCCCTCACCCGCCATCTGATCGCCGAGCCACACGCGCACATGAAACACACGCGCGTGGGCTGGACCATCGGACGCCACATCCTCATAGCGCGGTGTGACGCCTTTGGCGGTTTGGCTCCACTCTTGTAGGCGCGTCTTAGGGTCGCGGTCGAGGTTGTCACTGAGAATGGCATCCGCAGCTGACGCGAGCAGCGGCTCAAGTAATGCACGCACGGCTGCGAAACCTTGATCGAGATACAGCGCAGCGATGACTGCCTCAAATGCGTCACTGATGACATTGATACGCTGACGACCGCCTGCGTCGTTTTCACCTTTGCCGAGTCGCAGCATCAGCGGCAAACCAATCGCCTCGGCAAACTGCGCTAGCGATTGCGCGCGCACCAACGCCGCACGTAGCGTAGTCAGCCGCCCCTCACTGAGATCAGGGTAGCGCCGATACAGCCACTCCGCCGTGACTGCATTCACAATCGAGTCGCCCAAAAACTCGAGGCGCTGATTGTCAATGATGCGTTTGTCATCACGCGCGGATTCGCGCGCGAGTTGCTCGTTGGCAAACGATGTATGCGTGAGCGCCTGCGTCAGTAGCTCAGCTTCATTAAAAGGTGGCAGTGAGACAGAATCGTTCAGGGTTCGTATCGCTTGTAGATCAAGACGCTATTGTGACCGCCAAAGCCAAATGAGTTATTCATGGCTACGCGCACATCCACCTTGCGAGCAACGCCCGGCACATAGTCAAGGTCACACTCAGAGTCGGGGTTTTGCAGGTTGATGGTCGGCGGCACTATGCCGTTGTTAATGGCATAGATGCAGACGGCGGATTCGACTGCGCCTGCAACGCCCATCATGTGACCGGTCATGCTCTTGGTGCTGCTGATCGGCACTTTGTAGGCTTGCTCGCCAAACACGGTCTTGATGGCTTGGGTCTCTGAGATGTCATTGAGTGGCGTAGCGGTACCATGCGCATTGATGTAATCAATATCGCTCGGTTGCACGCTTGCATCATCGAGCGCGCGTTTGATGGCGCGCGCCGCACCCGCGCCACCTTTGGCGGGCGCAACCATGTGATACGCGTCGGTGGTCTGTCCGTAGCCGGCGATCTCCGCCAAAATGCGCGCGCCGCGTTGCTTGGCAAATTCCAATTCCTCAATCACAAAAACGACCGCGCCCTCGCCAACCACCACGCCGTCACGATCTTTATCAAATGGGCGCGGCGACGCTGCAGGTAGAGACTTGATCGGACTGAGCGCGCCAAGTTGCGCAAAGCCCGCCATTCCAAGCAATGCCACAGTCGCGTCGGCGCCACCGGTAATCATGGCGTTAGCTCTGCCCCAGCGAACCATATCAAAGGCTTGACCGATGCTGTCATTGCTCGTAGCACAGGCTGATGCAGGTGAGTATGAGGGTCCGTGCGCGCCAAGCTCGATAGCAATCATGCCGGCTGCGCCATTGCTCATGACCATCGGGATCGTAAATACATTCATGCGGCGAATGCCGCGCGCGCGCAACACATCGTTTTCGCTGACGATGGTTTGATGTCCGCCAACGGCTGAGCCAATCACGACGCCAACTTGATCCGCCCACTCAGGCTCAATCGTAAAATTTGCATCTTTGACAGCTTGCTTGGCGGCGGCGAGACCATATAGCTCAAACAAATCTGCGCGTCGCGCTTCTTTGGCGTCAATCCACACCGTCGGGTCAAAGTTTTTGACCTCGGCTGCAAATGCCGTCGGCAATGGCGACGGATCAAATCGCGTGATTGGACCTAAGCCTGATTGCCCTTGAATCAACGCCGTCCATGTGTCGGGCATATTGTGCGCCAACGGCGTGACTGCGCCAATGCCTGTGACTACTACTCGTCGCATATGATTTAGTTTACTTGGTTTTTTGTTGTCGGTGAATTAAAACGCAGCGGATTTATTTTGCCATTTCGTCGTGCGAGTCTTCGAATTTCGTCCAACGCACGCGCCATAGACCTTCGAGGTCTTCGCGCGCAGTCGAGGCGATCTTGACCGTTGTGCCCGGATCGTCAATCCAGCGCACGGGCAGCTCCCACACTTTGTAGCCTTGCTGCTCGGCGCGCAATAACATCTCGGTGTCAAAGAACCATTTGTTATCTACGATGTGTGGCAGGATATGTTCGGCGGCACGACGTGTAATGGCTTTGAATCCACATTGCGCATCATAAAACGTGCGCGAAGGGAACATCAATTTCACAATCAAGTTGTATGTTCGCGAAATAAACTCACGCTTAAAGCCGCGATTGACTAAGGCGCCGGGCTTGAGGCGCGAGCCAGTGCCAAGGTCATACTCACCGCGCACAAGCGGCTCGATCATGGGCATAAAGTAGCTCAAATCCGTCGAGAGATCAACATCCATATAAGCGCGCACATCGGCGTTTGAGGCGAGCCACGCGCGTTTGAGCGCGCGTCCGCGTCCTTTTTGCTCTAGGTGGATGTAATCTACTTTGCCCGCGTACTTGGCTTTGAGCTGTTGCGCCAGCTCAAGCGTGTGATCCTTTGATGCGTTATCCGCGATGACTATTTTCCATTGATAGGGGCAATGGGTCTGCAAGTATTCATGCAGTCGCACTACGTTGGGCGGCATATCGCGCTCTTCGTTATAGACGGGGATGATGACATCTACAGTCACCTGTGAAGGATCGCTCACGAGTTTTTACCAGCAGGCAATTATAGGTTGCCTTTTAGAATGTCTTTCCAAAAGACATATTTTTTATCGCACTTCCGCGGATATAATTCATCGAACGTCGGTATATGAAATTTACTATCGCATCAATGTGATAGCAAAAATATTGATCTAGGAGAGTTTTACATGTCATCCCCCGATAACGCGCCCACAACCGCTACATCCGCAGCACCAGAAAAAAAGCCTTTCGTCAAAGGACTGGCAGGTGTCGTCGCCGTGCAAACACAAATCAGCCATCCAGATGGACCCAACAGCAAGTTGATCTATCGCGGAATTGACATCGAAGATTTGGCGGCGAATGCCACCTACGAAGAAGTCGCCTACTTGTTGCTGTTTGGTAATTTGCCAAGCGCGCCCGAATTGGCTGACTTTAATGCGCGGCTTGTAGCAAATCGTTGGCTGCCGCAACCCATGTATGATCTTTTGCGCAGCTTGCCGCGCGATACTGTGCCAATGGAAGCTCTGCGCACAGCCGTTTCGACGCTTTCATTTTATGATCCTGAGATCGAGGACATCAGCATCGAAGCCACACAACGAAAAGCCATTCGACTAATTTCACAGCTACCGACGCTGTGCGCCGCATATCAGCGCATCCGCGAAAAGCAAGAGCCGATCTCGCCCAATCCGCGTTTGTCGCATGCCGCCAATGTGATCTTCATGTTGTCAGGAATTGTGCCTGAGCAAGAGCAAATTGATGCGCTTAACGCTTACTATGTGTTGCTCGCCGATCACGGCATGAACGCCAGCACATTTACAGCACGTGTCATTGCGAGCACCCAAGCCGATTTGCACTCAGCCATCACTGGCGCCATCGCCGCGCTCAAAGGTCCATTGCACGGAGGTGCAAACGAAGCCACGATGAACATGTTGCTCGAAATTGGCGAGCCTGCCAATGTGGATGAGTGGGTAGATCACGCATTTGCGACCAAGCGCCTCATCATGGGTTTTGGTCACCGCGTGTATAAAAATGGCGATCCACGCGCGCGCGTCTTGACGCGCATGTCAGAGGCGCTCGGCAAGAAAACTGGACAACTCAAATATCACGGCATGGCGCGTCAAGTCGAACAAGCCGTGTTGCGCCACCGCGAGATTTATCCAAACGTAGATTTCTACAGCGCGTCGTTGCTCTACAACATCGGCATCCCAATTGATCTGTTTACGCCGATGTTTGCCTGCTCGCGCGTAGCAGGCTGGAGCGCGCATGTGATTGAGCAATACATGGACAATGCGTTGATTCGCCCGCAGTCCGAGTACGTTGGCGCGCTCAATCAACACTACATCCAAATGAAGGATCGCCCATCTGGCAAATGCTAATTTAGCGCAAACCGCTTTAGGCTAATAACAAAAGACACAAAACACTTTGTGTCTTTTGTGTTTTTGTGATAAAGAAAATCTAAATCATGAACATCGAAACTCGTCTCAAAACTATGCTGGCTGCGCGCGTCGCGGCGGTGATCAGACTTGACAGTGCGCACAATGCGCAACGCGCGGCTGAATGCCTCATTGATGCCGGCTTTAAGTGTGTCGAGATCACCATGACCGTGCCAAATGCCATTCACATCATCAAGACGCTCAGCCAAAATGCGCCTGCTGATGTGCTGATCGGCGCAGGCACAATCATGAGTGGCGCAGATGCGCGCGCTGCGATTGATGCGGGCGCGCAATTTGTCGTGTCGCCCATTTTTGAGCCTGAGACGATTCGCCCTTGCCGCGAGGCGGGCGTCGTGGCGATACCAGCAGCGCTGACGCCAACCGAGATCGTCATGGGCTGGCGCGCAGGCGGACACGTCATCAAGGTTTTTCCGGTCGGTCAAGTTGGTGGCGCAACCTACATCAAAACAATTCGCGGACCCTTGCCAGATATCCCGCTGTGGGTCAGTGGCAATGCATTTGCCAAAGACGCCGCGACTTATTTTGCGGCTGGCACGCAATTGATTGGGCTGACCGCCGAGTTATTTCCGGCGAAGCTGATTGACGCAGGCCATTGGAGCGCGCTCACAACACACATGCGCGACACACTGGCGCTTGCGCTGAGCAAATAAAAAAGGGCGGCTCAAAGTGCCGCCCTTGCAAACTAAATCAAACGGGTTGTGTTGATGGACTGCCACTACGGTCTTCGTGCAGCTTTGCAGTGGTGTCATTGACTGGCGTCATCGGCGCGCGCGGGTTAAATGGCTTCATACCACCCGTACTGTCGTCGTTGTCTGAGTTTTCAAAGAACTTGACAAACTCATCTGCGTTGATCGTTTCTACTTCGATTAGCCGCTGAGCCACCGCATCGAGAATAGCGCGATTCGCCGTTAATGTCTCTTTGGCGCGCGCGTATGCCGCCGCCACTAGCTTTTGCACCTCTTGATCTATCTTTTGCGCCACGCTCTCGCTGTAGTCACGCTGTTCGCCCAGATCGCGCCCTAGAAAAACCATCTCTTGTTTTTGTCCATATGCCATAGGCGCAAGGACCTCACTCATGCCGTAGCGCGTGATCATATCGCGTGCAATCTCGGTCACATGTTGCAGGTCGCCGCTCGCGCCTGTGGTGACATCCCCCAGCGCAATTTCTTCGGCGGCGCGCCCGCCCAGCGCATAGCTCAGATCATCAATAAATTTACTGCGCGTCACACCGACATCACCCTCAGTCGCAGGTAGACTCAGTGTATAGCCACCCGCCATGCCGCGCGGGATGATCGTGACTTTTTGAATCGGGTCACAGTTTGGCAACAGATGCCCAACGATGGCGTGCCCTGCCTCATGATACGCAGTCAGTCGCTTGCCCTTCTCGCTGATAAGTTTGCTCTTGCGCTCGGGACCGATCATCACCCGCTCGACACTCTCGATAAGCTCAGTCATCGCGACTTGCTTCTTGTTGCGACGCGCAGACAAGATCGCGGCTTCGTTTACCAAATTCTCCAGATCAGCGCCCGCAAATCCGGGCGTGGCTTTGGCGACCTTGTTGAGATCAACATCGGCGGCAATCGGCTTGCCGCGCGTATGCACTTTGAGAATGGCTTCGCGCCCCTTCACATCGGGACGATCAAGCACGACGCGCCGATCAAAGCGACCCGGTCGCAGCAACGCCGCATCCAGCACATCCGGTCGGTTGGTCGCCGCAACGATGATGACATTGGTGTCCGTGCCAAAGCCATCCATCTCGACGAGAATTTGATTGAGCGTTTGCTCGCGCTCGTCGTGACCGCCGCCCAGCCCCGTGCCGCGGCTGCGCCCTACCGCGTCAATTTCATCAATAAACACAATGCACGGCGCATGACGTTTGGCTTGCTCAAATAGGTCGCGCACGCGCGAGGCGCCGACGCCGACAAACATCTCGACAAATTCACTGCCGCTGATGCTAAAGAATGGCACGCCCGCTTCGCCGCTGACGGCTTTGGCGAGCAGCGTCTTGCCAGTACCCGGCGAGCCGATCAGTAGCACGCCCTTTGGAATGCGCGCGCCAAGCTGGATAAATTTTTCAGGCTGCTTGAGAAATTCGACGATCTCCTGCAACTCTTGTTTAGCTTCATCTGCGCCCGCCACATCCGCAAACGTCACCGTCGGATTTTGTCCATTAAACATGCGCGCACGGCTGCGCCCAAAACTCATGGCGTTGCCATTTGCATTTTGCGCCTGCCGCATCATCATGAAAATGAAAAACACCAAAAAGATCGGCACGATGAAATTGGCGAGGCTAAAGATGATGTCAAGTAGCCCCGTCTCGTTTGAGACATCAAACTTCACGGCATCGCGCTGCTCATTGGTCACGCCATACAGCGCGAGCTGCTCCACGAGCGACGAGCCAGCTTCCTTAAATGAGGTGACTTCGCTGCGCGTCTTGTCACGAAATTTAACACGCAAGGTGTTGTCGTTGATCGTGACTTTTTCGACTTCGTTCTTTTTGATCGCGGCTGCCAGATCAGAGATTTGCAGATCGTTTTGTGTGCTGCTGCCATTGCGCCAAAAAAACGCGAGCATGACGATAATCATGCCAATCGTGAGCGCGATAGCCAAGCGTTGATTTCTTTGCATAGTGTTTTTGTTGAATTGCGCCTCATGTGCGCAAAATAATGCGCGATTGTATAGACAGTGTATTAGTTTTTCGTTTGCACGATCATCCGCAGACTGTCATCCGCGTAATCAGACAAATCATACCCGCCAAACCAACGCCACGTCGAAAACCCCGCCTGCTGTAACAGCAATTCCATCTCATGCTTAAACACATGACGCAGATGCACATCCACAACATACTCTTGCGGATTACTATTTGCAATCTGCTCGATCAACTTGTAACGCAGATGCTGACGCTGCGTCGCCCAATGAATGCGACTGGCGACAAATTTATCAATGTGCGTGACGCGCGTCGGATCAATCAGGCTCACCTCAAATTCAAACTCATCGTCGTCGGGCTGGTGCGCCAGCTCATCGTTGGGTGGCAGGTCAATCACGAGACTGCCGTTTGGCTGCAAATGGCGCTGGCACACACGCAACATGCTGAGCTGATCGTCAAGCGTGAGATTGTGCAAAAACGTATTGAGCGCAATCACCACCATGTCAAAGCGCTCATCGAGCGCAATCGCGCGCGCGTCACGTTGCAGCAATTGTGCGCGCCCACCAAAAGCGCTATTCACATAGCGCTGCGCAATCGCCAACATCTCGGGCGAATCATCCACGCCTGTCACATGATGCCCCGCGCGCAACAGCGGCAACATCACGCGCCCGCTGCCGCAGCCGATCTCTAGCACATGCTTAGGCGCGCCCGACAACAATTTGAGATACATCGGAATGTCATCTACAAAGCTGTTGTGTTGTAGATCGTAATAACGCGCAAGTGCGGCGTAAGCTTTAGGTGATGCATCGGCGTCACTGGACATTGGGTTCATTTTATTTGGATTCGCGGAGACGGATTTGTGCTAATAGTACGCTTGTCATTCTGAGGCTCACAGAGCCGAAGAATCTCTGGTGTATAAATTTAATCAATAGGGATTCTTCACTGCGCTTCGCTCCGTTCAGAATGACAACACATCTCTCACACCTCGACCTTGAGCGTGTCATACGCAAAGGTCACCTCGCCGTATTTTTTGAGCGCGCTGAGTTGCCGCGCAAGCACACGTAGCGCGTCGTCGTCCGGCATATTGACCACCTCAAGATGTGTAAAGTAGGTGCGGCGCGGCGCGATTTGCTCGACGATATGCAGCACGTCCTCAAAGCTCGGCTCAAAGCGCAAGATCGGATGATCCGGGTGCCAGCGTTGCGCGCCGCTGATTGGGTCACACGCAAACAAGCCTGTCGTGATGACCAATACATCCACATCGTGCGCCTCGCTCGGTGGCTGCCAGCCATGTACCTCATCTGGCACGATCAGCGCGCGTTTGTTTTCTTGTTGAATGAGAAATGCGTAAGCCAAATCCTGCGCGAGACGCAGTGGCGTCACGCATGCGCCATTGAGCGTCAGCGTATCGCCGTCGCGCATCTCGTTCACGTTCACCCAGCGCCAACGCTGATACCACATCAAGCTGTTGTAAAAGCCAAGTTGCTCGCGCGCATCTTTGGCGACCTGCTGTGGCAGATACACCTGCGTCGTGCGCGGGTGCGGCGGATAGCCAAACCAGTCGCGGTTCAATTCAAACACGCGACAGCCCAGCACATGATCTGGATGCCAGTGTGAATAGATACAGTGCGGGATGAACTCGATCCCTGCGCGCAACATTGCCAACCGCGTTTCTTCGCTGGTGTCAATCATCAGCTCGGGTCCATGCACATACACACACGGACCATAGCGGCTGTAGGGCACACCGATGGTTTGAGCTTTGAGGTTGGTGACATCGTTGACACCCGGCACAGGCGATGGCGTTGCGCCAGCCGTGCCGAGAAATTCGATCTGCATAGTCGGTACTATATCTGCATACAATCGGTGCATGAATAATCGCGCCGAACTCATCAACGACATACGCAATCTACCTGCGCAGGTCGAGCGACTCATCGCTGGCTTGACCGCGCAACAGCTCACAACGCACTATCTCGCCAACGAATGGAGCGTGGCGCAAAATGTGCATCATCTGGCTGATTCGCACATGAATAGTTACATTCGTTGCAAGCTCATCGCCACAGAGGACAACCCGACGCTCAAACCCTACGATCAAGACGCATGGGCGCGCTTTGACGATGCGCAGATGGCAGATGTGTCGCATTCGCTGGCGATGTTGCGCGCGTTGCATGCGCGTTGGGTGATATTTTTTGAGGAATTGCGCGGCGAGCAATGGGAGCGACGCGGCTTTCATCCAGACAATGGCGCAGTGACGCTCTACAGCCAATTGCAAAGCTACGCCGCACATGGCAAAGGTCATCTCGATCAGATCACACGCACGCTTGCGGCGGGCGGTATCGGGCGATAATCCATTCTCATGCGCACAAAGATCATCTGCACCATCGGACCCACCAGCGAAAGCGAAGAAACACTCTCAAAGATCATGCAGGCGGGTATGGATGTCGCACGCATCAATCTGTCACACGGCACTCATGAGGATCACGCGCGACGCATTGCGCTCGTGCGTAAGGTCGCACAAGAGCTGAGCGCACACGTCGCCATCATGGCGGATCTGCAAGGACCCAAGTTTCGCGTGGGTGACTTACCGCCGCAGGGAATTAATCTTGTAAATGGCGAGCAGGTCACATTAAGCGCGACTCCGAGTGGCGATGCGATCCCATTCCCGCACCCAGAGCTGATCGCGGCAATGAAGCCCAACATGCGCGTGTTGATTGATGACGGCGCGATGATCTTGCGCGTCGTCAGCAGTGCAATCAATAACGTCGTATGCGAAGTGGTATCCGGCGGCGTATTGACCTCGCGCAAAGGGGTGAGTGTGCCCGGTTGCAAAATCGCCGTGTCATCATTGACGCCTAAGGATCGTATTGATCTGGCGTTTGCCATTCAGCAGCAAGTGGACGCGGTGGCGTTGTCATTTGTGCGCTCGGCAGATGACATCCGCGAGTTGCGCGCATTGATTCGTGTGTTGTCACCCGACGTCAAGCAAGAACCCATCGTCGTCGCCAAAATCGAAAAGCCCGAAGCGGTACACGATCTCAAAGACATCTTAAATGTGACCGATGTTGTCATGGTCGCACGCGGCGATCTTGGCGTCGAGTCATCGCCCGAAGAAGTTCCGTTCTACCAAAAAGAGATCATCCACGCGTGTCTGGCGCACGGCACGCCGGTGATCACCGCCACACAGATGCTGCAAAGCATGGTGCACTCACCCTCGCCGACACGCGCCGAAGCCAGCGACGTAGCAAATGCAGTTCTCGATGGCAGCGACGCGGTCATGCTCAGCGCTGAGACCGCATCCGGTGAGCATCCGATTGAAGCGGTGCAAGTCATGCAATCCATCGCCGCGCGCGCCGAACGCGCGATGGCGACACAAAACGGGCACGCGTTTCATTGGCAACACGACGACGATCTAAGCAATGCCATCACCCACGCGGCGGTCGAGCTGGCGCAAGACATTCGCGCGTCTGCGCTCGTGTGTCTGACGCACTCAGGTTACACCGCGCGCATGATTGCGCGGCACCGCCCAAACATTCCGATCATTGCGTTTGC
>CAZVQE010000043.1:0-12627 GCA_964628875.1 uncultured Anaerolineae bacterium | reverse complement strand
GCGGGTGATGATGCCATGTCAAAGTCCTCGACCATGCCGTCGCGTACTGAGACACAGTTTGCTGAATTGCTGATGCCCGTGCTGGCACCCGGCAATATCCAAGATGTGCTTGACATGGGGCGACTGGGCTACGAAATGTCTCGCTTTTGTGGATTGTGGGTTGGCTTTAAGATTGACACGAGTGTCGCCGATCAGTTCTCGACAGCGCAGGTCGGCGCTGATCGCATCAACATTGTTTTGCCGCAGTTGCCATTCTCAAAGACAGACTGGCGACCGAGCCAAACGCATACACTCGGCTCACCCGGCAATCTGCAAATCGAAAAGGAAGTCCACGAGGCGCGCCTGATTGCGGCGCAGCTCTTTGCGCGCGCAAATGCGATTAACAAAATCACGCACGACGCACCTGATGCAAAGGTCGGCATCATCGCGGCAGGCAAGTTGTATTTTGAATTGCGCCAAGCGTTGATGATGCTTGGACTCGACGACGCACAGCTCGCACGTGGTGGCGTGCGCCTGCTCAAGGTCGGCATGCCGTATCCGCTGGATGTCGAGATCGTGCGCACGTTTGCGCGCGACTTGCAAGAGATCATCGTCGTCGAGGACAAGCGCGCATTTATCGAGACTCAGTTGCGCGACATCTTGTATGCAGAGTCGCATCGCCCGCGCATCGTCGGCAAGCGCGACGAACAAGGCAATGTGTTGCTGCCGTATCACAGCGGCTTGGACGCCAACATTTTGTTGCCGATCATTGCGCGTCGGTTGCAGACTTATTTGCCTGACGCGGCGTTGAGTGAGCGGGTGAATCAATACGTCGCCGAGCAAGCCTTGCCGTTGTTGCCGATCTTGTCCGCGCCGCGCCAACCTTATTTTTGCTCGGGCTGTCCGCACAATCGCAGTACCGTTGTGCCAGATGACTCGATGGCATTTGGCGGCATCGGTTGTCATGGTTTGGTGCATTCGATGAATCGGCACACGATTGGCTTAGGTCACATGGGCGGCGAAGGCGCGCAATGGGCTGGCGCTGCGCCATTTACAAGCACGCCTCACATGTTTCAAAACATCGGCGATGGCACGCTGTTTCACTCTGGCTCACTTGCCATTCGCCAAGCTATCGCCGCCAATACAAATATCACCTACAAGGTTTTGTTTAATAGCGCGGTTGGCATGACCGGCGGGCAATCTATAGACGGCTCGATGTCAGCGGCGTCGCTCACGCGCGAGCTCGAGGCGGAGGGCGTGCGGCGCATCATCGTCACCACCGACAAGCCGGATAAATATGCGCCTGATGTGAAGTGGGCGCCAGTCGTCGAAGTGTGGCATCGTGATCGTATTGATGAGGCGCAACGTGTATTGCGCGAAGTCAGCGGCGTAACTGTGCTATTGCACGATCAGATGTGCGCGGCTGAGCTACGTCGCCTGCGCAAACGCGGCAAGCAACCCGATCCCGCCACGCGCGTGTTTATCAACGAAGCCGTGTGCGAGGGGTGCGGCGACTGCGGCGAAAAGTCAAACTGTCTGAGCGTGCAACCCGTCATGACCGAGTTTGGGCGCAAGACGCGCATCCATCAGTCATCCTGCAACAAAGATTACTCGTGTGTGCTCGGTGACTGTCCGGCATTTGTGACAGTAACTCCAACGCAAGAGCGCAAGAGAGGAACGACGCAAGATTTTGAGATTGGCGAGTTGCCAGAGCCACACGCTCGACGCGCTGATGTCAAACTCTATATGCTTGGCATCGGCGGCACGGGCGTCGTCACGGTCAATCAAATACTTGGCACCGCCGCGCTGCTGGATGGCAAGCACGTGGATGGCATGGATCAAACCGGCTTGAGCCAAAAAGGTGGCGCAGTCGTCTCGCATCTCAAGATCGGTGACACACCAAACGATGGCACGAACCTCGTGCAAAACAGCGAGGCAGATGTGATGCTGGCGTTTGATGTGCTGACCGCCACACAGCCGCAGCATCTCTTGCGCGCCAAGCCGCAGCACACGATTGCGGTCATTGCTAATGAGATCGCGCCGACTGGCGGCATGGTGCGCGATGTGAGCGCAGCAGCGCCGACACCGGATGTGTTTGCGGAAATATTGGCGACGCGCACCAACGCACCGCACAACGTGACGCTCGACGCTAACGCGCTCGCCGAAAAGTTTTTTGGTGACCATCTTGCAGCAAACATGATCGTCGTTGGCGCAGCGTATCAGAGCGGGCTATTGCCGATGAGCGCGCGTGCGATAGAGCAGGCGATTGTGTTGAATGGCGCATCCGCTGACATGAACACGCAGGCATTTCGGTTCGGTCGCAAGTTGATCGCAGATCCGCGTTGGCTGGCAGAGGCGCCATTCAACCAGAAACAAGCGGATCACACGCCAGCCCTCACTGATAGCGCTAGCCGCATGGTTGAGTCAGTTGGCGCGAGTGGCGAGTTGTTGCGGCTGTTGCAGGCGCGCGTGCCGCAACTCATCGCCTATCAACATGAAGCATATGCACAGCGTTACGTTGAGTTTGTGCGCGACGTGCGCGAGGCAGAGCAGCGTGTCACAGCGCAGACTACATTCAGCGAAGCGGTCGCGCGCTATCTGTATAAGCTGATGGCATACAAGGATGAGTATGAGGTGGCGCGGTTGAGTTTGGCGAATGAGTTTGTCAGCGCGCTCAAAGATCAATTTGGCAACGACGCGACGATTGAGTATCAGCTACATCCACCTATATTGCGCGCGCTTGGCATGAAAAATAAAATCAAGTTTGGCAAATGGTTTGATAGTGTTTATCGCGTGTTGCGGGTGATGCGCCATTTGCGTGGCACGCCGCTCGATGTGTTTGGTTACGCGGCTGTGCGACGCACTGAGCGCGCACTCATCGAAGAGTACCGCGCGTATGTGTCGAGTGCCATTCGCCAACTCAGCGCTGATAATTACGATGCAATTACAAAATTGGCGCAACTGCCCGATATGGTTCGCGGATACGAAGAAATCAAGCTGCACAATGTAGCGCGCTATCGTGAGGCGGTTAAACAGATTAAAGCGAGTTTGTGATAAGCAAAGGATAGTATGAATGTCATTCTGAGCGACCAAAGGGAGCGAAAAATCTCTGATGCGTATATTGACGCGCCAGAGATTCTTCGTCACGCAACTTTGCTTCGCGTCGTTGTGCTCCTCAGAATGACAAATATGCTATTGTGCTGTACTCGCACTTTTCAACCACAGAAACACAAAATTCACAAAAAGTTTTTGAGCTTTTGTGGTGAAATCAAACTAAGAGGTGCAAAATGATGCGAACAAGAGAACAACTCGAAAAGATCGAAGCCATGTCGCTCGCGCCCTACGCGGCGCTGAGCGGGCAGTCACGCGGACGTAAATATCCGGAGGATGAGCCACCGTATCGCACGGCGTATCAGCGTGATCGTGAGCGCATCTTGCATACGTCCGCGTTTCGCCGTTTGCAGGGCAAGACGCAGGTGTTTGTGGTGACGGAGGGCGATTACTTTCGTACGCGCATCACCCACACACTTGAGGTTGCGCAAATCGGTCGCACGGTGGCGCGCACGCTCGGCGTAAATGAAGACCTCGTCGAGGGTATATGTCTTGCGCACGATCTAGGGCACCCGCCGTTTGGTCACTCGGGCGAGGCGACCCTCGCGTCACTCATGCAAAACTATGGCGGTTTTGATCACAATCAGCACAGCTATCGCATCATCTCTGAGCTAGAGCATCGCTATGTTGATTTTCCGGGTCTCAATCTATCTTATGAATTTCGCGAAGGCATCGTCAAACATGAGACGGAGTATGACGTTGTAGCGCAGCATGAGTATGAGCCTGATCTGCGCGGCTCGATTGAGGCGCAGATCGCATCGGCGGCGGATGAGCTGGCATACAACGCGCACGATCTTGACGATGGTTTGCGTGCGGGGCTACTACATCATGAGCAAGTGCGTCATGTCGGTTGGTGGAAGCGCGCGTGCGAATCCGCAGGTATTGCGCAGGATGCGCATTTTGATGACCTGATGCGCCATCGAGTCATCCGACGCATCATTGGCGAAATGACGACTGACCTGTTGCGTGAGACCGTACGTCGGATCGAAAAGGTAAATCCCAAAAACATGGCTGACGTGCGACGAGCGCAAACTTTGGTGGCATTTTTCGAAGAGACGCAACGACTCAATCGAGAACTCAAATCATTTTTGTATGAGCATATGTATCGGCACTATCGCGTGTTACGTATGCACACCAAAGCTGCGCGCGTGCTTGAGGATTTGTTTCACACCTACAACAGTGACCCGCGCGTGCTGCCTGATAGCCAACGTCACAATCTGGATCGCTTGCCGGTCGAGCGCGTGGTGTGCGATTACATCGCGGGCATGACCGATCGTTTTGCGCTTGATGAGCACGCGCGACTATTTGATCCGCATGAGCGAGTCTGACGCGCATTTTTTTTCGTCGTCGCTGACGCAGCGCAACCGTATCTTGATTGTGTTGGTCAGCATTTCGATGATGATGCTCATGGCGTATGCGGCATGGATGGCGTATCGCGCGGGGCAGAGTATGTTGTTGGTCGTTGGCATTATTCTGCTGTTTGCTTTGTTGCCGATCAGCACGTATTTTCTTGCGCCGCGTGGGTTAAGCGTGACCGCTGACTATGTCGCAATCATGCGTCGTGTCGCGCCTGTGCAGATTCCATTCAACGAGATCAAAACCGCGCGCGAGATCAGCCTCGGCGAGCTAGGGCGGCTGATGCGACTCACAGGCGTGCGCGGGTTGTTTGGTTGGTATGGCAAATGGAGCTCGTCTACGCTCGGTGTCGTTGATATTTTTGCGACGCATTTTGATCATCTGTTGCTGATCGAGACAACCACGTCGCCGCTCATTGTGAGCGTTGATGATGCAAATGGCGCCTTACACAAGCTAAAACGCAAATAGCACTACCTTAAATTTTTAAGGCGCGATTGCTCTCGATCCATTCGCTGTGTGTGTGTTGAATGGGTTCAGAGACGAGCAGAGCGTTGTCGTTGATGTGACTTGCGCGTAGGTTGTAGTATTCGCGCCGCGTAGCAAACATGCTCAGCGCATAAATGTGATCGCCGTCCGTGAGTCCGATGTTGCAGGCGGTGATCTCGCGCGCATGAGCGATCAGCCACACCCGCAGACGCTCTAGTGCTTCAAGTGGCGCACCCACAATCAGATAAGACTGCAAGAGGTGCCAGATTTTTTGTGCGCCGATAGCGCCATTCACTGATGGCGCAAAACGCACCCCGCGCAAAACGCCATTAAACACAAAGGCGTAGCGCTGATCGAGATATGGCTGGTTGACGCTGACGTCACCGATGCTGCGATCAAATGACGCTGAGCGGGCGTGTGCTACCACGCAACGCGCATCTTTAATCTGCTCAAAGACCGCGCGCGTTTGCCAAATCGGGTCGAGTGACTTTGTGACGTGCCACTTGCGTTGTGCGTCTTGCCAAGCAATGCCACAACCGTCGCCTTGCCATTTGCCCGGCGTGACCTCGCTCGTGCGCGCCATATCTGCAAATGAGTTTAGCAACGCCGACGCATCATGTGGGTGCGTGGCGATGAGCAGGCGACACATTAGGTGAATTTTGTCGGCAAACAATAGGTCTGATTGCTCAAAGCAGTCAGACCCATCTAGGCTATACAGGTCGAAACTTGTAGCCGTAAACCAACATGCCGCGCTCGCCATCCTCGCGCAATGCGCGCGTGACCATCTCGACGGGCATGCCGACTTTTACATCTTCGTCGTCCACGTCGGTGAGCTGTGCAGTGATGAGCGGACCTTCTTCGAGACGAATCATTGCCACTGTGTAAGGCGCATACTTTTCGTAGCCAGCCGGCGGGTTATACACCTTTGAAAAGGAATACACCTCGCCTTTGCCGCTGAATGTGTAGGGCGTCTTAGCTTCCTTCTCGCAGGTGGGGCATACGTCACGCGGCGGAAAGATTTTCTCATTGCAGTTCGGGCAAACTTCGCCGACGAGTTGATAGCGTTGTTTGGTTGTGCGCCAATATTTTGCAACTTCCATTTTTAGTTCCTCTCCAAGATTGTGGTGACGACGGTCGCGCCGCTGCCACCGATGTTTTGCGCCATGCCGATGTGCGCGTTGGGAATTTGATTTGCGCCTGCCTCGCCTCGTAGCTGTGTGGCGACTTCGCAAATCTGATACATGCCTGTCGCGCCGACGGGGTGCCCGCGCGCTTTGAGACCGCCCATCGTCGAGATTGGCAGTTTGCCTTTGAGCATGATGTCTCCATCCATTGCCATGCGCGCGCCTTGACCGCGCGCCGCAAAGCCGGAGGCTTCGAGTGAGAGCGCGGTCATGATAGTGAATGCGTCGTGCGCCTCAAACAAATCAATGTCGTGCGGGCTGACATCTGCCATCGCAAAGGCTTTTTGTGCGCTGATGGCGGCCGCCTCTAAAAATAGTGGATCACGCCGATCGTGAAGCGAGAGCGTATCCGTCGCAATCGCGGTGCCACGCACGCGGATGGGTGTGTCAGTAAATTCTTTGGCAATCGCGCTCGGCGCGAGGATGACGCAGGCGGCGCCATCGGCGATGGGCGACGAGTCAAATAGGTTAATTGGATCCGCGACCGGCTTTGCCTCAGCAAACATCTTGGCGCTGATCGGAGAACGATAGATCGCGTTTGGATTGTTGACGGCGTTGGCGTGTGCGTTGATCGAAAAGTTGGCAAAGTCTTCTTTTTTATAGCCATGCTCGTGCATGTATCGGCGCATGAGCAATGCGTTTAGCCCGACAAAGGTCATGCCGTGCATCACCTCAAAGTCGCCATCGGCTGCCATCGCTAACGCGGCTGTAGTGGTTTCGCTTTCTTGGTCGGTCATCTTTTCGACGCCGAGACACGCCACAAAATTTGAGATGCCGCTGGCTACGGCGATGTAGCCTAGCCGCAGCGCCGCGCCTGCGCTACCGCATGCTGCTTCGATTTTGATAGCTTCAATTCCACGCAAGCCCGCAAAGTCAGCGATCATCGCGCCGAGATGCTCCTGTCCTGACAATGCGCCGCTGAGCATGTTGCCCACATAAAGCGCATCTATGCGCTCAAGATTTGCATCGCGCATTGCGCCATTCAACGCATAGTAGCCAAGCTCGCGCAGATTCTTGTCCCAATGCTCGCCGACCTGTGTTTGTCCGATTCCGATGATAGATACGTCTCTCATTTTTTTTGAGCTAATCCAATTTGTAGTAACCCTTCATGCGCGTGTATTCGGCGTAGTCAATCACTTTACGGCGTGTCACGTAGTCGCGCGTGGTGCGCGCGCCGTTGTGATTGACCGTCTGCTTGACGCGGATGCAAAATGAATCGCTGCCTGCGCCGCTGCCAAAGCTGGTCATCAAAATGCGATCACCGGGTTTAGCGATGTCGAGGATGGCGGTCAAGCCAATCATGCAACTGCCTGCATAGGTATTGCCGATGTCATTGACAAGCAAGCCGGGTTTCATTTGCTCGCGAGTAAAGCCAAGCTCTTGACCTGCTTTGATCGGAAACTTTGAATTGGGCTGATGAAAAACTGCATACGTAAAGTCGTTGGCTTTGAGCTGCATGGCATCCATCAGTGATTGTGCCGATGAGGTCACATGATGAAAATAAGCTGGCTCACCTGTGAATCGCCCTGCATGTTCGGGAAATTTTTCATACTGACGGCGCCAAAAATCGGGCGTGTCGGTCACGTAGCTGATCGAGCCTTCGACCTCGGCGATGGCATGCTCGGCAGCGCCCAGCAAATAGGCAGCGCCGCCTGCGCCTGCGGTGTACTCGAGCGCGTCGCCCGGACGACCTTGCGCCGCATCCATGCCAACCGCAAGCGCAAACTTTGCCATGCCGCTGGCGACAAAGCCGATCCCCGCTTGAAACGCCTCAGTGCCAGCTTTGCAGGCAAATTGCCAGTCAGCGGCTTGTGTGTGGGGCGTCGCGCCGAGCGCCTCAGCCACGATCGTGCTGGTAGGTTTTACGGCGTATGGGTGCGATTCGCTGCCGACCCAGACCGCGCCGATTTGCTGTGCCAATGTGCCATTGAGCGCGGCGACTGCCTTAGCACGCATGAGCGCGTTGCGCGCGGCTTCGATGCTCATCGTAGCCACGTCTTCGTCCAAACCGGGTACTGATTTTTCATGCACGGGCAACGGCGAATTGCCGTCCGTCCAAAGCTCGGACACCTCGCGGGCAGGCAGGCGGTAACGCGGCACATAAGAACCGTAACCAATAATGCCAACAGGATTGCTTGGCTTCATGTATGACATAAAGATAGATTCAAAATATCCCAAGTTATCCCAAACTTACTTGGGAAATAACGTTAAAAGCATAGCCAAAATCGCCTCTCAGAAACCACAATCTTGGCTAATTTGTGTCAAAAAGACAGCTTTTGAAAGCGAAATCGAGAGCGCATTCACTTTATAATCTATGTTGTGCTAATTGGAGTGGATGCCAGCCGCAGCACGGCACAACGGCTGACAGGTACCGAACGTTACTCGCGCGAAGTGATCGCGGAGCTGATGCGACTGGGTTCGCCACAGCATAAATTTCGTCTCTATACACGCTCGGCTGAGAATCCAATTCGCATAGGCATAGAATATAAAAACACTAAGGTTGCCCAACTCGCGCCTCCGCGTTTATGGACGCATCTTGCACTGGGTCCGCATGTGTTGCGCGAGCCGCCGGACGCGCTGTTTATTCCGGCGCACGTGCTGCCGATTCAGTTTTGGCGGCGGCGCGCACGCCCTCGCACGGTGGTGACGATCCACGATCTTGGCTATCGCCATTTTCCGCAGGCGCATCCGTTGCGGCAACGGCTGTATCTCGATCTGGCGACGCGCTTTTCGGCTCAGCACGCAGACGCGCTGATTGTGGATTCGTCCGCCACACTGGAGGATGTGGCACGCGCGTATGCCATTCACCCGACCAAGATGCATGTGGCGCACCCGGGTCATATGCCGTTGGTGGAATTGAGCGACGAGCAGATTAAATCTGTGATTGCAGAATTTGGCTTGAGCGGGCGCGAATATGTGTTGTTTGTTGGCACGCTCCAGCCACGCAAAAATCTATCGCGCTTGATTGAGGCGTGGCGCATTTTGAGTTCCGAGTTCCAAGTGCCGAGTTCCCAGTCTGTGTTGGTGATTGCGGGCGGGCGCGGGTGGGGCGCGGATATCGCGCAGACGGCGTCCGAGCGCGTGATTTTTACGGGCTATGTCAGCGATGCGCAAAAAAGCACATTGATGCGGCGCGCATCTGTTTTTGCGTTTCCGTCGCTGTATGAGGGGTTTGGATTTCCGGTGCTCGAGGCGCAATCCGTCGGCGTGCCGGTCGTGTGCAGCAATACGTCATCGTTGCCGGAGGTCGCGGGCGATGCCGCTGAGTTTGTTGATCCGCTTAGCGTCGAGAGCATCGCCAATGGCTTGCGTCGCGCGTTGACGGATGCGGCGTTGCGGGCGCGTCTGAGTGCGCAGGGTTATCTCAATGTGCAGCGGTTTACGTGGAACAATAGCGCGGAGGAGATTTTGAGTGTAATAGAAAACAGGTGATGCGTGATCTCTACTTCGCTGTCACGCCACCAAAGCGCCGCTCGCGTGAGCTGAAGAATTGCAGAGCCTTTACAAGTTCTTTTTCATTAAAGTCGGGCCAATACACGTCCGTGATGTAGTACTCAGCGTAGGCGCTCTGCCATGGCAAAAATCCGCTCGTGCGATATTCGCCACTCGTGCGAATGATGAGGTCGGGATCGGGCAACCCGCTTGTATACAGATAGCGCTCAATCAGTTGCTCATTCACATCATCGGGTGAGACCCCCGCGCGCATGAGCGCCTTTACGGCGTCCACGATCTCGGCGCGCCCGCCATAATCGAGCGCGATATTGAGAATAATTCTTTCGTTTTTGGCGGTGCGCTCTATGGCAGCTTGGATGCCTTCTTGCAGATAGGGCGGCAATCGATCGAGCCGCCCTATATGGCGCAGTTGCACGCCGTTGCTGGCAAGCTCGTCAATCTCTTTCTCGATGACCTCTTCAAGAATCTTCATCAAGCCGCTGACTTCTTCTTGCGGGCGCGACCAATTCTCAGTCGAAAAAGCCCACAACGTCAAAACCTTGATGTCATGCTCGGCCGCCGCGCGCACGATCTTGTGCAGATTTTCGGTGCCTGCGTGGTGACCCGCAAGGCGCGGCAAGCCGCGTCCCTTCGCCCAGCGACCATTGCCATCCATGATGATGGCAACGTGCTGAGGCACGCGCATTTTCGACACATCTACTGTTGCAGCAGGTGTGTTTTTGTTGCGCGCGCGATTAAACAAAGTATTCAAGGTCATTTCGCTAGAGCCGCGATTTACATCTCCATGATCTCGGCTTCTTTGCGCTTGCCGTGTTCGTCTGCTTTTTCGGTGAATCGGTGCGTCAGTTTCTCAAGCTCTTCTTTGCCGTGCTTGTGATCGTCCTCGCTAATCATGTCCTCATTCTCATAGTCTTTGAGCATATCCATCGAATCGCGCCGATGATTGCGTATCGAAATCTTAGCTTCTTCGACGCGCTTTGCAACCTGCTTAGCAAGGTCTTTGCGGCGGTCTTGTGTAAGCGGCGGAATATTAATGCGCAAGACTTTGCCATCGTTGTGCGGCGTCAGTTTGAGATCCGACTCAGCAATCGCGCGCTCGATGGATTTGAGCGAGCCCGCATCAAACGGACGAATCATGATCGTCTGTGCCTCAGGCACGGTAATCGCCGCGAGCTGTTGGAGGGCTACGTGCGAACCGTAATACTCAACATGGATGCGATCTACCATCGCTGCATTGGCGCGACCTGTGCGCAGTTTTTGAAAATCGTGATCCATTGACTCCAGTGATTTTTGCATCTCTTTCTCGGTACTTTGGATCAGGTCTTTGACATCATCAGACATATAAAGTTTCAAACTTCCTTTTGTGATCTTTCAATATTAGCAAATGCGCGCTTTCGGCATGCCGCACCTACCTGTCAAACGCTCTCGCAGTGTCCCTTGAGAGCTTTTGATAGCTAATTTTAATTCCGAATTGTAAAAAAGTTGTGAGCAGTGGTAGGTGAGCTTGCCGAACCGATACTCTTCGACAGGCTCAGCGCCCGCACGCTCATTCACGGTTGATCATCTTTTGGCTAATGGCATTGTGCCGCGTGATGGTCGCCGCCAGATCAATCGTCTTGAGCTGAGCGCCCTCAATGACGACCTTGCCGTTAATCATGCTGAAATCCACGCCACGCGGTGCGCAAAATAGCACTGCCGCAAGTGGATCATGCAGCGCGCCGGCATACTCGACGCGGTTCAGATTCACCGCAATCAGATCAGCCGCGTAGCCAACCGCAATCTGACCAATATCATCGCGCCCCAGCACGCTCGCGCCGCCGCGTGTCGCCACCCACAGCGCCTCATACGCGCTGATCGCGCTGCGATTGCCCGCCTGCGCGACATTGTCATACATCGCAAATGTGTCATCCATCACGCGTTGCAACAGCATGGCTTGACGCGCCTCGCCGAGCATGTGATTGCCATCGTTGCTGGCGCTGCCATCCACGCCGAGACCGACGCGCACGCCCGCGCTCAGCATCAGGCGAATGGGCGCGATGCCGCTCGCCAGTCGCATGTTGCTGCTGGGGCAGTGCGCCACGCCACAGCCACATTTGCCCATCTGTTTGATGTCCTCTTTGTTAAAGTGCACGCCATGGGCGTACCACACATCATCGCCCAACCAATTCACCGACTCAGCGTACGCCAACGGTCGCAAGCCAAACTTGCTCACGCAAAACTCATCCTCGTCGCGCGTCTCGGCCAGATGCGTGTGCAGATGCACGCCGTAGCTGCGCGCGAGCGCCGCGCTCTCGCGCATGAGGTCGGTCGTCACGCTAAATGGCGAACACGGCGCAACGCCAACGCGCGTCATGGCGTAGCGCTGCGCGTCATGATGTTGCTCGATGGCGCGGCGTGTGTCGCGCAAAATAAACGTCTCGCCCTCAGTGGCTTTGTCGGGCGGCAGACCGCCTTTGCTCTCGCCGAGCGACATACTGCCGCGTGTGGCATGAAAGCGCAAGCCGATCTCTTGACCCGCGCGGATCTCATCGTCAATCGTGCAGTCGTTTGGATAGATGTAGAGGTGGTCGCTTGCGGTCGTGCAGCCGCTGAGCATCAGCTCTGCCATGCCAGTCAGCGCGCTGGTGTGAATGGCATCTGCGGTCAAGCCAAGCCAAATCGGATACAACGTCTTGAGCCAATTAAATAGACCGTTGTCTTGGGCGATGCAGCGCGTGAGTGTCTGATACAGATGATGATGCGTATTGACGAGGCCGGGCAGGACCACGTGCCCGCGCAGGTCGAGGATCTCATCAGCCGTGGAAGGCAGTTCGGCTGTCGGACCCACCTGTTCGATAAACCCATCTCGCGCAAACAGCCCGCCGTCCGGGAGCTCGCGGCGCTGCGCGTCCATGGTCACCAAGATGTGCGCGTGCCGCACCAGCAAAGTCGTCATCCCAGCCTCCCGTCAAACACAACTGGGACGGACCTGGTTCAGCCCGTCCCCGCCAGGACCTGTTCGTCAGCGCCGGCCGCGCTCAGGCGGCGTCCGCGAGTTCATCGCCGCGCAGCGTGTTCT
>CAZVQE010000042.1:6154-12812 GCA_964628875.1 uncultured Anaerolineae bacterium | reverse complement strand
CATCCGCAGCGCGCCATTTGCACAGCGCGTGCAGTTACTCGGCGGCTATGAGACTGCGCAGATGGGTATTGTGTTGGCGGAGCGGTGAGAATTAATCAACACCATCAAACAATCTTGCCCTCATATAATCAGCAACAGCTTGGGATAACATTTCGTGCCAAGTTGAAAAACTGGTTTCTTTTTTTACATATGAATCCAGCTCATCCCGTGCACTCTCAAGTTGAGTGACATCTTCTATTTCAAAATTTCCGGCTGCAAAAAATTCACTTAGATTTGCAAATTTAGTATTTGCTGAAATAAAGTCATTAGTTAACAGATCACCTAGCAAAACTTTATGATCACCTGAAATTGAGTTCAAGTTATTTTGCAGACGATCAAAGGATTTGCCCATATCTGTCTTCATTTTCAATTTGAACATTTTTCACACCTCAAATTGATTGTAGACGCGACAGAACATTAGTTCTAATTTAGATTTAATACAAATCGCGCTTACCAACCTCTAGCTCAATCGCAACCGCATCACCCTGTTGCAAGTCCTCGCGTTTGCGCACGTTAGCGCGGATCGGCACAAGATACACATCATCCTTCGGAAACAATGACGTCGTCCATTCAGTTCCACCGATCTTGACCGTCACAGGGATCACGCCCCAACCATAGGTCACGAGCTTGGAGACTGCGCGGATGTCATCACTATACGGCTGCGGCACCACCACAAAATAAAATGGCGCTGGACCGCGCCATTCAAACAACTCGCCAGTAAATTCGAAGGCTAAAAGATAAGACATTAATCCAGTCTTACTTCATCGCATCGAGCGCGGCGCACACGACATCAATTCCAAGCTGCGCGCCCTTGCGTTGTGGATCGCTGCCCGGATCATACGACGCCAAGCCAAAGCATTTGATCGGTACGCTGCGCGCGGTGGCGGCGACCGACGCGATCAGCTCTGCGCGCGGGGGCCAATGCGGCGCGGGCGTGAGACCGCCCGGCACCTCGTCCGTGCCAGCCACATCCATATCAAAATGTAGATACCACGCCGCCGCGTTTTTGGCGCGCGGCGTCAGCATTGCGCTGGTCTTTGCGCCAGCGTCGTGCATCATGTCAATGGCATCCAAGCGCGCAATCTTGTGCGTGTTGAGCGCATCAATTTCTTCGGGGTCGAGGTCACTCGCGCCAATCAGCGCACATGCGCGCGGCTCAACCGCCTCAAACAATCCAGCGCGTTCGCGCCAATCGTCAAACTCCCAACCCATGCACACCGCGTAGGGCAAACCGCCGAGCAAGCCCGTGCTGGTTGTCTTGAGCGTGTGCATATCGCCATGCGCATCAAACCATGCGATGCCGGCTGAGCCATACGCGCGCGCCACGCCGCCCGTCGGTCCGACGCAATGCGTGCAGTTGCCCTCCATCACAATCGGAAATTGACCGTGCTTGATAGCAGCCACCACCGCGTCGCTCGTGCGCGCAGCCAAATAGCCGAGATTAACAATGGTGTCGCGCTCGCGTTTTTCGCGTGGCAACTCGATCCATGTGGTTTGGCGAATGGCATGTCCACGCGTCTCAAGCGCCGATTGCAAGCCAAAGTCCAAAAACGCGCGAGGTCCATTTGCCCCGCCCCATCGTGCCACATCATTTGAATACGGCACGGCGATGATGCTGATATCCATGTGCGCAGGATATCACCGAAAAAGCAAACTGCCTCGCTAGTTGCGAGGCAGTGGTTGCTTAGTGAATTAGTTTTTATCACTATTTGGCTTCAACCATCTTGTTGATGAATTGAAACACATGGCTGATGCGGCTTTCGACTTGATTTACAAAATTGTCAAAAGCATCTTGCATCACCTTGTTTTGTTCGGCATCGCGCGCCTTAATCAAAGATAGCGCCAAGCCAGTGGACATATTATTTGTCACGTTCATTTTAGATACACTCCTTCGCAAACATCAGGGTTTGCAGACGAGATTATGCCTTCAATGAGTAAGAGGCGGGTTAGAAATAAGGCATAAGGTATATTTTGTGGATTGCGCCAAACCGCACACAAATTTTATAAAAGGTTATCCATGAAGCTAGCCCATCGTCTCCATCAACTTGGCTCTGAGACTGCGTTCGCCGTCTCACAAGCTGCCGCCGCTCACGCCGCCAAAGGTCATAAGGTTTATCCGTTTCACATCGGCGATGTCAATATCCCGACCGCGCCAAACATCATCGAAGCGCAACAACGCGCGATCTACGACGGCAAGACTGGCTATGTGCCGCCAGCGGGCATCCCCTCATTGCGTCAGGCGCTCGCCGATGATGTAGGTCGTACGCGAGGCGTGCACTACTCGGCTGAGAATGTGGTCGTGCAGCCGGGCGGTAAACCCGTCATCACAAAATTTTTGCAAGCCGTGATGAACCCGGGCGATGAGGTGCTATGCCCTACGCCGGGTTTTCCGATCTATGAGTCACAGATCGAGTACCTCGGCGGCGTGTGCAAACCGTATCGCTTCACGGATACGGGCGAGGGTTTTGCGATTGACATGGACTATCTGGAATCGCAGATCACGCCAAACACACGATGCCTCATTTACAACAACTGTCAAAACCCAACCGCCGCCGAGTCTGACCCGCAAGAGGTCGAGCGACTGGCTGCGTTAGCCATTAAACACAATCTGTGGGTGCTGACCGACGACGCGTATGCTGAGGTGCGCTATGCGGGGCAGACGCACTATATCGTCAGCCTGCCCGGCATGCTCGAACGCACAGTGACGCTCTACACCTTTAGCAAAAAATACGCCATGACGGGTTGGCGTCTCGGTGCAGCCATCGGACCCAAACCCGTGATGGATGCGATTACTCAGCTCAATGTCAATGACGAAAGTTGCACGACAAACTTTGTGCAATGGGCGGGCGTCGAGGCGTTGCGCGGCGATCAAGCGCATGTCGGCAAGCTCATCACCACGCTGCAAGATCGGCGCGATGTGTTGATTGGCGGGTTGAATGACATTCGCGGCGTGACGGCGCATTTGCCGGATGCGGCGTTTTATGCATATGCCAATGTGACTGGCGCGATGCAAAAACTCGGCTTTGATAACGTCAATGACTTTGCGACGGCAGCGCTCGAACACACAGGCGTGTCGTTTTGCACGCGGCGACATTTTGGGCGACCCTTGCGCGGCGAGAAGCAACACTACATCCGTCTCGCCTATGCTGGCATTAAAAAACCCAGCATCATCGAGGGCATCGCCAAACTCAAAGCATGGATTGAGGCGTAAGGAAACGTACTCGATTTGTCATTCTGAGCGACCAAAGGGAGCGAAGAATCTCTGCATCGTTTTGTGATTACGTTGATTGCGGCAGAGATTCTTCGTCACTCCGCTCCTCAGAATGACATTTTTTTCAAATACAGATAATGTAATCACCAAAAAATGAACACCTCTACTCACTCACTCCTCACGTTTTACAAAGGCTGGCAGACGTATCAGCGTATGCTCGTGAATGTCGTCGCGCCATTGTCAGAGCAACAGCTTGAGCTATCTATCTCACCCGCCAAATGGTCCATTCGCAAGACGCTCCAACACGTCATCGCCAATCGTGTGTGGTGGTTTCAGGTGTGGATGAATGAAGGCAGCCGCGACCTTGCGCCGATTGCGGATTGGGATCCGAGCGCGCCGACGCCAACGCCCACGATCAGCGCGCCCGAGCTAGTGCGTGGATTGCACGCGACATGGGGCATGATCGAGTCAGCGCTGTCACGCTGGACGCCCGATGATCTCGCGCAGGTCTTTGATGCGCCATCAGCCATGAGCGCTGAAGAGCGCGAGATGTTTGGCAGCACATCGCGCCAGTGGATCATCTGGCACGTGTTTGAGCATGAGATTCACCATGGCGGCGAGATATCACTCGTGCTTGGCGCCAATGGTTTGCATGGCATCTACGGTGAGATGTAAAACTCGTCATTCTGAGCTTCCTGTGGTCGCTCAGAATGACAGATCAAAATCGGCAATCCAAAATCACGCCAGCCGCTCAGCCTCCGCAATCATGCGGGCGAGCGCGTCAAAGCCGGTCTGCCAAAACGCCGCGTCGTTGATATCAATATTCATCGCCGCAAGCTGATCGCGCGGTGATAGGCTGCCGCCCGACGCAAGCAACGCGCGATAGCGTGGCACAAACGACTCACCCTCTTTTTGATAGATGCCATAGAGCGCTAGCACCAGCAATTCACCAAACGAATACGCATAGCAATAAAACGGCGTGTTGATAAAGTGCGGAATATAGCTCCAGCCAAACTCATAGCCCGATGTCATGTTGAGCGCGTCGCCGTAATACGGCGCGTTGGCTTGCAGCCACAGCTCGCCAATTTGTTGCGTGGTCAGTCGCCCTTTGGCGCGCGCAGCATACGCGAGCTGCTCAAAGCGCGTTAGCACAGTCTGACGAAACACAGTCGCAAAGCTGTCCTCGAGCTTGGCGCAGATCAGCGCGAGGCGATCCTTGTCATTGCGCATCGTCTTGAGCAAATCGTTAAACACCAACATCTCCGAAAACACGCTGGCGGTCTCGGCGACGGGCAGGCTCGGGTGATAGTTCAGCAAGGTTTGTTGGCTGGCGAGGCAATCATGGATGCCGTGCCCGAGCTCATGCGCCAGCGTCATCACATCGCGCAAGTCATCGTTGTAGCTCATCAGGATGTATGGGTGCGTCGAGGGCGTGACCCCCGCACAAAACGCGCCGCCGCGTTTGCCATTGCGCGGATCGGCATCAATCCAATCCTCCTCAAAAAAGCGACTAACGTACGAGCCTAATTCACCCGAAAAACGACTGACCGCATCTAGCACAATCTGCTGCGCGCGCGCATACTCGATCTTTTCTTTGACCTCAAACAACGGCGCGTATTGATCGTAAAGCTCGAGCTTTGGCAGACCCAGCAAGCGCGCCTTGAGCTTGAAATAGCGTTGCGCCAGCGGGAAGTTGCGCTCGACCACGCTCATCATCGTCTGCACGGCGCTGGCGCCCACGTCGTTGGCGAGGTGGCGCGGGGTCATCGGGTCGTCATAGCCGCGCAAGCGATTGCTCACCAGATGATCCTGAAAACGCGTGTCGTAGATAAACGTCAGCACTTGGCTGTTTTCGCGCAGTCGCGCATAAAACGTCTCATGCGCGCGCTGGCGCACCTCGCGGCTCGGATCGCGCATCAGCACCAATATCTCGCTCATGTTGAGTTCGCGCGCCTCGCCCGTCTTGACCGCGGGAAATTTGAGCCCGGACGAATATTCGGTAAACAGCTTTTGCCACGCGCTGATGCCGGTCAGGTTTTTGTCGTTGATGATTTTCTCTTCTGGTTCGCTCAGCGTGTGTGGTTTGAATTTGCGCTCGGCGCGCAAGTGATGCTGATACGTTGCGGCAGCGGGGTCGGCGATGATCCGTTGCGCCGTCGCTTCATCGAGTTGCAGCCATTCGAGATCAAAAAACACCAGTTGGTTGTGGAGCTGAGTCATGGCTTCTTCGATGCGTTGCACCAACGCGCGATTGGCGTCGCTGGTTGTGTCGGCGGCGTAGCTGAGCTGTGCAAATGCGCTCAAGCGATACGCCGCATCCATCAACGACTCATATTCGCGCAACGCCTGCGCGATATGCGCGGCGCTGACGCCTGCGACGTTGATCGTGCCGCGATAGCGCTCGGCAAATTGCTTTATGTTCGTTTGTAGGTCAGCCAGCGCCGCGTCAATCTGCGGGTCGCTGACCGACGCAAACAGTGTGCCGAGATTCCACGCGATGCCGTGGGCGCTACTTTTCATTTCCGTCGTCATGCGACGACTATAGCGCAAACCTCGCTCGCGTTATGGCTTTGTCAAGTGGCTGATGAGCATCGCCAACGTGTCAAACGTGAGTAACTTGGCTATGACATCGTGCATGTCAACAGCGAGTACACCGACCGCGCCAGCGACCACGAGCCGAGCGTGGTCAAGTTCGCGGTGAATTAGGGGGACGGGAAATAGAACTGGCGCGCAAAGTTGCAGAGTGTGCCAACAAACAGTATTACACGCATATACAGCTACGTGACTATAGTTGAAGAATCTTCATCATCAGTCCATGGAGGGTCGTCTTTAGCTATATTTTGCAAAATTCTTGCTCCGAATTTTTTTGCTTCAAAAAATACATTGAAGAAATCGAATCCGAGAGTTAATATGTAACCTCGAGAATAATTCAAAAGGTTGTTGATAAGTTCTGCCTGAGATAGGTTCTTATCAATGTTTGAAATAAGAATTCCAATTAATAGACCCCAAATCATGGCTAGTGGAAACCATATCTCATTTAACAAAAATATCTTTATGGCATCGCTAATCATCCATTTGCCTTTACTGACATATTCATAGCGAATACGAGCAGATCCAACCGCAAGCGTAAACCAAAGAAAAATCATGAAATATGCAAATCTAACAGCACCATACGGAAACACAATAATCACAGGTGAGAAAAAGACAGTCAAAATCAACAGATATTGACTATTTCTTCCGTCTCGCTTCAATTTCTGCAAAACGGTCAGCTCGCTGACTGAGTCCGTCGAAGTCCGCATGGCTACCGATCCACGCCGCTGGCGTGCAGATGCGCAAGGATTTGCTCGGTGCGCGCGCCTTTGACTTTGTTTACGTCGTCCTGATATTTGAGGATGACGCCCAGCGTGT
>CAZVQE010000042.1:0-6054 GCA_964628875.1 uncultured Anaerolineae bacterium | reverse complement strand
GCGCCTTTGACTTTGTTTACGTCGTCCTGATATTTGAGGATGACGCCCAGCGTGTCATCCACCACCGACGGCGCAAGCGCGTGTTGATCGAGCGCGACCAACGCGGTGATCCAATCGAGCGACTCAGCCACACCCGGTAGCTTATACAACTCGACACGACGCAGCTCCTGCACAAATGCCGCGACCTGACGCGCGAGGCGCTCGCCTGCTTGCGGCACCTTGGCGCGGATGATCTCAAACTCTTTTTGAAACGTTGGATAGTCAATCCAGTAATACAAGCAACGCCGCTTGAGCGCGTCATGCACGTCGCGTGTGCGGTTGCTGGTGATGATCGCCACCGGCGCGTGCTTAGCGCGGAGCGTGCCGATCTCAGGGATCGTCACCTGATAGTCCGACAAAATCTCAAGCAAAAACGCCTCAAACTCATCATCGCTGCGATCGAGCTCATCAATCAGCAACACGGGCGGCGTCGCGCGTGTGTGATCTATGGCTTGCAACAGTGGTCGCCGCAATAAAAATTTCTCACCAAATAGCTCGGTCTCGTCGGTACGCTCGCCGCGCGATTCTGCCAACCGCATGTGTAGCATCTGTCGCGCGTAATTCCACTCATACACGGCTTGATTGATGTCCAGCCCCTCGTAGCATTGCAGGCGAATGAGATCTGTGCCAAGCACATCCGCCAGCACTTTGGCGATCTCAGTTTTGCCGACGCCAGCTTCGCCTTCGAGCAAGAGCGGGCGTTGCAGCTTGAGCGCGAGATAAATGGCGGTGACGAGTCCGCGCTCAGCGATGTAGTTGCGCGCCGCGAGCGCGGCTTGGAGATCGTCTATGGAGCTAAACATACACACTAATTACAAGCGACAAGGTCAGATTGTAGGGATTCCTCACTTGCGCACAAAGTGCGCCATTCGGAATGACAAACAACAATGCCTCATTACGCTTCGATCTTCTTTCGCACGCAGCCAAAAAATGCGCCGGTGAGTTGCTTTGCCATCGTGCCCATCATGCGCGAGGCGAGCGCCGCAATCTGCCCGACAATGTTGATCTCGGCTTGCCAATTCAGCACGGTCGAGCCTGATTCACCATCGCTCAGTGACATGGTTGCCAGTGCATCCATCGCGCTGCCGGGCGCCTTGCCATGCACTTTGACTTTGGCTTGGTTTGGCGCGGTCAGCTCGACAAACTCAACATCATTGTCAAAGGTGACTTTGACCATGCCAAAGCCGATGCCCGCCACGACGCGAAAATGCGCAGGGTCTTTGACTTCGATCTTTTGCACACCGGGCGCACACTCGGTGACTTTGTGCGGATCAACGAGGTAGTCCCACACTTTTTGACGGGGCGCTTTGATGGTCTCTGTGCCTTCAAATTTCATGCTTAGATTATAGAGTGCTCATCGAGTGCGCGTATACTCGATTTGAGTTGTGATGATGTTTTTGAGAATTAGACACGCGCTGATTGCATCTGCAATTTGTCTGGCGAGCTGCACGACAAGTACGCCGACAACCGCGCCTACGGTCACATCTGCGCCGGCAACCCCCGCACCGACCAGCGCGCCAACGAGCGCACCTACGGCTGTGCCTTCGCTTGCGCCGACGTTAGCGCCAACGCTCATGCTGCCGACGTTGACCATCGCGCCTCAAATCACCGAAGCCCCATTCACCGCAACACCGCGCCCTACAGCGACCAAAGCTGTCACACTTACGCCCGCGCTTACCAAAACACCGACGCCCGCGCAAGTGCAATTAACCACAGCTCAATGGAACAGACTCATCGCGGCTGACGCGAGTCTCAAACATCCAGCGCAACCGCCGACCGCAGTCGAGTCATACGGGCCGTACGTCGAGTCAAAAAATGTCAATGGCGGCTATGGCTATGCGCTGACGCAAGATGTGCGCTACGGTGACATTTCGGGCGATGGCGCGGCGGAGGCAATCGTGCCGCTGGCATCTGGCGGCACCGCCGGCGTGACGGGCGTGCTGATCTACGGCGCAGGCGCGACACAGCCAAAACTATTGACGACGCTCGGGGGCTACAAGATCAACGCGATCGCAGACGATGGACAGCTCAGCGCGACTCAGCCGATCTACAGCCCGCATGATGCAAATTGCTGTCCGAGTGGTTGGGTGACCGAGCGCTATCGGTGGAATGGCACGCGTCTCGTGCAAACCAGCTCAGCGGATGCGGGTGAGCCGCGTGCAAGAGTACAAACAGTGGCGGCGTTTTATGACCTGATCAAGGCGCACCGCTACGAAGAAGCGTATCAATTGCTCAGTTCAAATTATCAAAAGCGTACGCCCTACGCAACGTGGGTCAAAGGCTATAACAACACGTTGTCATTTGAGGCAGACGTGAGTGAGGATGCGAAGGGCAATCCGTATGTGCAGATCACCTCAGTAGATCAAACTACAAGCGGCAAAGTCACACGCAAATACGCCGGCACGTGGGAGCTGATCTGGGGCGGGCTAAAATCATCAGGCTGGCTGCTCGACTCGGCAAATATCACCGAGTCGCGGTGAGCGAATCAAATGCGTGAAACCTTAAAAAGTATCGCTAAGTTAACGGCTGGCTATAGTCTAGTCACGTTAATAGGGCCGCTATTCACCATTTTGCTCACGCCTCTATATACACGTGTACTTGAGCCTTCGGATTATGGTGTGGTGGATGTGTCCGTCACATTTATTGGCTTACTGTCCACCCTGATCACCATAGGAATCGAGACTGCGCTTAACAGCCACTTTTGGAACAATACGACTGATAGAGCTTCACAGTCTGAATCGCAGCGCAATATTGCAACAACTGCTATCGTCACAGTTGCAAGTTTGACGACATTGGCAGGAATAGCGTGCTTCGCATTTGCAAATCAAATTGCAACGATTCTTTTTGGCGAAGTCACAAGAAAAATCACAATCCAGATCGCCTCAGTTAGTATTATTTTTCTGCCGATTTATACGCTCTCATTAGCGCTGCTAAAACAACGCATGGGCGTTAAACGTGTTAGTGCGCTGGGGCTGATTTATTTGATAACGCTTATTACTTGCAACGTTGTGTTTGTTTTAATTTTTCGATGGCGCGCAACCGGTATTTTGGCAGGAAATGCAATTGCGGCTACAGTCGGCTGTATCGCCGGAGTAGCGCTTTTGTGGAGTCCTTTACGTGGTGTATATCGGTCGGATATTGCAAAATCCCTCATCCAATCAGGCGTAAGCCTTCTGCCGTCTTTATTAGGATTTGGTCTACTCGCTAATATTGACAGACTCATTCTGACTCAATTTGTGAGTAGCACTGAGCTTGGAATCTACGCAATCGCAAATCGAATTGCTTCGATGCTCAGCATTGTGATGAGTGCAGGACTCACAGCATGGATCCCGATTGCCCTAAAAATCTCAAGCAAAAGCGACGCTAAAAAACAATACGCTCGAATCACCGAATTCTTCTTAGCTGCCGCATGCTTTTTTGCATTGGGTGGCGGTCTGTTCTCAAAAGAGATATTGGCTATTTTTACAAGAGATGCATTTATCTCTGCAGCGCCGTATGCTTCTATGCTTATGATATACAATGGCCCGATCATTGTGCTGGCGTCGTTATTTAGCCTCGGGTTTTATATTCAAAAAAAAGAGGGGCTAATTAGTGTTGCTTATCTTATTGCAGTAACGCTTAATATCTTGCTAAATCTAATTTTTGACAAATCGCTTAACATTTTAGGAGCGACAATAGCCACATTAGTAGGTGGAATGTCTTTAGTGATTTCCGTTTATGTCTTGTGTCAGGCAATTTACCGCGTCACTTATCGTTGGTTGCGTTTATCAGCAACTTTTGCAAGCTATGTATGCATGCTAATTGTTGGAAATTTATTTTTTCTTGATAACGCATTAGTGCGATTCTGTCTTTTATTAGCATTTGTTGGAAGTTTATTTCTGCTTAAAATTACTTCGGTTCAACATCTGCGTATGGCAGCAAATACATTAAGCGGGAAAATGGTCTTTGCCGCTAAATAACATGTGCGCATCCCAATGCAGGATTTGAAAATGTATTTAGGAACAACAAAATGCTGGGGCAATTAAAAGCACGTATTAAAAAAAACGAGCGTTTGTTCAGGGTGCTAGCCCATTTATTACATCGCTATCGTTGGAGTTTATCTTTGTTACGCGATTGGCGTGACAATGTGTTTGGAGAAAGATTGGTTGAAGGAAGAACTCCGTTTGGATTTAATATGGTTGTTCGCAATCATCCGGCCAATCGTCAAATGCTTACAGGTGAATTTGAAAAAGAAGAGTCTAACATCATTAGGCAAAATTTAGACAAGGCAGATGTGTTTATTGATGTTGGTGCAAATATTGGTTTTTATTCTTGCATGGCATTACAAAACAAGAAACATGTAATAGCTATTGAGCCTCAGCCAAAAAACCTAAAATGCTTGTATCGCACTATTGCAATCAACGATTGGGCAGATTCCCAATTAGAAATTTATCCGGTCGGTTTATCGGACAGCGTAGGTATTAAAACACTCTATGGCGCATCAGGTCCTAGCGCTTCATTTATTGCAAATTGGGCGAAATACAACGACAAATACGCGCAAACTATCCCGATGACGATGCTGGATATTTTAGTTGGCGAGCGATTTACTGATAAGGAAGTATTTGTTAAAATTGATGTTGAAGGTTTCGAATATTCAGTATTATGCGGCGGAAAAGCAACCTTGTCGCGGGGATCGCGCGTGCGATGGTTGGTTGAGATTTGTTTGCAGGAATTTCATCCTTCTGGGAAGAACCCCAATTACGAAGCTACTTTTGATTTATTTTGGTCGTATGGATATCAAGCCAGGACCGCTGATTCACGCGAACTAATTGTTCAACCAAGTGATGTGCGCGCATGGTTTACACAAGGAAGATGCGATTCCGGAACGTTTAATTACATCTTTTCTAACACCAACGTGCAGATATAGAAAAAAAATCAAATGAAAACACGAACGACTTGCCGCGTCTGCAATAGCGCATTAGAGCCCATTCTTGACCTTGGTGAACATCATGTGTCTGATTTTCCAAAACCAAATGATCCACCTGCGCCCAAAGCGCCGTTGGAATTAGTGCTTTGTCGCCGATGTCGTTTGCTTCAGCTCAAGCACACGGTAAATCCGGATGAAATGTATCGCAACTATTGGTACAAATCCGGCACCAACCAAACCATGCGAATAGCTTTGGCAGATATTGCAAACAAAGCTGAAACACTCATAGGATTAAACCCCGGCGACGCAGTACTTGATATTGGTTGCAATGACGGGACGTTATTAGCGTCTTATAAATCTGGAGGGGTCATAAAAATCGGCATTGACCCGAGCGATGTCGCGGAATTATCAAGAGGCATTGCAGATAAGCTTGCTATCAACTACTTCACCTACGAGACCTATGCGTCTCTAATGGGAAGCCAACGTGCAAAGCTAATAACAAGCATTGCGATGTTTTACGATTTGGATGATCCTAATAAGTTTGTAAGCGATATCAAAAAATCACTCGATCCGAATGGATTGTGGATCATACAGATGAGCTATCTGCCGCTCATGCTAAAGACCAATGAATTTGGAAATATCTGCCACGAGCATCTTGAGTACTACTCGCTTCAGTCATTAGAGTATTTATTGCATCTTCATGATTTTGAGATTGTTGACGTTGAGCTCAATGACATTAATGGCGGCAGCCTGCGCGCTTACATTCGCAATCATGACGCAATGCCCGATCAATTTGGAGACGCAACTTATCGCACACTTGCAAAAGACCGCGTGAGTAAGATGCGTGAAGATGAAATTCGTCTCGGGTTGGGCGATATCGCTGCCTATGATGAATTTGCACATCGTGTAGAGCGCATCAAAAACGACACAGTCGGATTTATCAAAGAGCAAGTCGCAAAAGGGAAAAGAGTGTATGTTTATGGGGCTAGCACAAAGGGCAACACGGTGCTGCAATATTTTGGCTTGGATCACACCCTTATATCGGGCGCGTCTGAGCGTAACCCAGATAAATGGGGGCGCGTTACAGTTGGCAGCAACATTCCAATTGT
>CAZVQE010000041.1:0-12813 GCA_964628875.1 uncultured Anaerolineae bacterium | reverse complement strand
CCCAGATGCGCCCATGATGCGCATCAATAAATTCTTTAGCAAGATACAGCCCGAGTCCTGTGCCGGGAATTTGTTTGGTTGTGGCGTCTTTGGCGCGATAAAAGCGCTCAAACACATGCGGCAAGTCAGCGGCAGCGATGCCTTTGCCTTGATCCGACACATGGATGATGACCTCTTTCGAGTTAGCTTCGCCGCTCACACGAATCTCACCGCCATTGGGTGAATACTTGATGGCGTTGGAAATCAAATTGCCGATTACCTGCGTGATGCGCGCCTCATCCGCATACACCAACGGCAGATCGTGCGGCACTTTGATGCTGATCTTGTGCTTATGGGTTTGTGAATTGAACTTGCGCGCGGTCTTGGTCACCACCTCATCAATGTCAAGCTCAACGGGTGACAACTTAAACGCACCATTCTGCGCGCGCGACGCATCCAACAAATTGTTGACCAACTCAGTGAGGCGGTCGCTTTCTTCTTCGATGACTTGCAGGCTGTCGCGCATCGTGGCTTCGTCCCAGTGCGCATCAGGGCGGCTCATCGTCGTGGCATAGCCTTTGATGAGCGCAATCGGCGTCTTTAGTTCATGCGACACAGCAGAGATAAATGTGGACTTCATCTCATCCGCTACGTCGAGGCGGCGCTTTTCGCGCGCGAGCTGCTCGTACATCTGCGCGTTGTTTACGGCAATGGCCGCTTGATCGGCAAAGGTCTGCAAAATCTGGCGGTCGTCGGGTGTAAATCCGCCGCCACGCATGCGCATGATGTAGAGGTTGCCCAGCACGTCGCCGCCGATACGCAACGGCAACCACACGACCTCCAGAAAACCCATTCCAACCTGCTGCACGATAGACATCAAGTTGCGCTCTAGCAGCGCAGATGCCTCGCGTGTAGTGCGCGCATCGGTCAGCATGGTTTGCAATTTGCCAAGTAAATCCTCAGCCACGCCATACGCTGCGCGAATCTGATATGTCTGGCGATTACGGGCTGTGTCTTGCTCAGCAAGCGCGATCAATCCAGCTTGACCATCCAGCATCTCAACCGAATATTGCAAGATCAGCTTTAGCACCTCGCCGAGATCGAGACGCGAGGTAATCGCGCGGGTGATGTCAAGTAAATAATCGCGCTGACGCACGCGAGAGTCGGGCAACATTTGAGATCGCACCGATGATAGCAGACGCTGCCCCGCCAATGCAGCCAGTTGCAGGCTCTGTTGAGCGACACCGCGTCGCGGAAGGGGTTGCGCGATAGTTGCCATTTAGATAAAACTCCTCCGATTTCCACCCAACGCCATAAACGCTGCGCCCAGCGCAAACACGAGGCTGGCTGCAAATAACGCGCCCGCGGTCGTGTTATTGCGCCGCGTCGCCGCAATAAAAATCTGATCCACCGTGTCTGACAAGGCGCTTGACACACGTGTGGATGGCAACGTGACATCCGCGCTGGCGTGCTCAGCTTCGCCGCTAGCATCACGCACTGCAACGCTCAGCTTGCTGGGATCGCCCGATTGCAACGCCATGTTGAGTTGCAATTCTTTGCTAGGGTCTAGCACGGGCTGGCGCAATAGGATGCCCTGTTGCGTGACCTCGACCTCACCGCTGCTGACCTCCATGTCAATGAGTTTGTCCGCGGGGTCAAGTTTGATTTCAATCACGACATTTGAGATCGGCACGCTCGGCGCCACCGCTGGCAGGTTCGATTCACCCGAGCGAGACGGATCGGGCTTAAATACAACTACCGACACGTATTGCACGTCTTTGACCTTAGACGGCGCTTGCGTCACTACAGCGTAATTCAATGATGAGGTCGCGACTTTGGTCGGCGTGGGCGCGGTGGGCGTGGTTGATGGCGCCACTGTTGGCACGATCGGCGCGGCGGGCGCTGGCGCAGATGTGTTTGTTGGCGCGGGCGTCACTGTTGGTGGAATGGGTGTCTTTGTGGGCGCAGGCGTTGGGCTATTGAATGGCACAAACGCGCGTGGGGTCGCGCTCGGCGCTATTGCTGTTACATTTTGCGCGGGTGCTTGTGTTGGCACAACCGTCGGCACATCTTGGATCGGCGCAGGCGCGCGCGTGGGTTGCGCCGTTGGCACGTCTTGAATCGGCGCGGGCGTGTTTGTGGGTTTTGGCGTCGGCAGGTCAGTGATCGGCGGGCGCGTGGGCGCTAGCGTCGGTACTGCAGTGGGTTCTTTTGTTGGAATTGCAGTGGGTGCGCTCGTCGGCACAGCGGTCGGAGCCGTTGTTGGCATCACCGTTGGCGCTGCAGTCGGTGGTGACGCGCTTGTGGCGGCGGTGGTTGGCGCAGGTGTATCTTCGAGATGCGCCGCGTAGACCGGCCGTTGCCACGTCACAACGCCCATCAGGCTCAATGTGGCTGAGACAAGTAACATGCACGCGCTTGACTGCAAGCGCTGACGACGATTCATGCGCATTTCTAATTCACCAAACGTGTCAAACGGGTCTCCTGCCCGCTCGCGTCGCGCGCGACGACATGTAGCCGACCCTGCTCCGGCGCAGGTCCGCGATACACAAAGTTGCCATTCTCATCAACGCTCACAGGCACATCGTTGATGCGTAGGGCTGAGCCGGGCGCAACCTTGCCATCCATCTGCACGCTGCCATCAGACAAGATACTCGGCGCGCGCAAAACGAGCGTAGTGTTGCCCGCAGCACGTTGTTGTAATACGGTTGGCACACTTGGCACGCCGACCGGTTGACCGATCCACAAATAAAACGCAACTGCCGCAGAGGCGAGCGACATTGCCCCAAATCCAAAAGCCATCGCTGGGCGCGACGCGCGCGCAACACGCGATGACAGTCGGCGACGCTCCGCCAGTTGTTTGCGTTTGGCGAGCATGACCGAGACTGACATGCGGTGAATCTGATCCGCGCTCAATGGCGGCGCATCGTCATCCAACGCGCGCAACACAGCAGCAACCTTATGCGCTTTGCGTGTCTCGGCTGCGCGTGTCTCGGAGTCAGGTTGTGATTTAGGTTTTAGCCAGTCAAACATTTTTGTCAAAGTCAAGCAACGTGAGCAGTCGCGCGCGCGCTTGGGTCAGTAGTTTTTGTGTCACACGATGTGACTTGTTTATTACCTTAGAGATTTCCATCGTATCGAGTTCATCCATATATCGCAGCGTAACCACGTGCCGTTCTTCGGCTGGCAATTTAGCCAGTGCATCATTTACCAAAGCCTTTTCATCATTGCTTATAGCGATTGTTTCTGGTTGCTCGGGCCACGCAGGCTCCCAACCTTCGGGCATCTCGGCAAACGCTCTTTCGGGCGCAGCATCTTGGCGTCGCGTAGCATCTATCATCTTGTAATGCGAAATTCGCAAAATCCAAGTCTTTAGACTGCTCTCGCCGCGATACGTCTCGATGTTGAGCACCGCCGTCGTCAGCACGATTTGTGAAATATCCTCTAATTCCTCCGCCGGTAATTTTCCGGAGAACCGTCGCGCATAACGTGCGATGTCATTCGCAAATTCGCTGCAAAAGAATTCAATTTTTTCAGAATCCCCTTCGCTAACTGCGCGTGCAAGTGCAATGTCATCTTCTCTGGAACGCACGCGTGGTTGCACGGTTGTGTTCTCCTGATAGATAGTCGCACGATCTTGATTTTTCTGCACGCTAAATCAGATTCTACTTTACACAGCGAGCAGTTTTCGCATTTATGAAAAATGGTCTTTTTTTGTGTGCAAATAAATGCAATTCAATTTACTATAAGTAACAGTGATAAATATAGCAAGAAATTTAATAAAAAAATCACGTTTTTCGGCAAAGGAAAATCCGCATCAGCCCGATTTATTTAGAGCAGTACTACAGTATTGCAATTTAACAGATCATGATAGCAATATATTTAAGCGGCGATCATCTGAGTGATTCTGCCATCTTACAAGGACTGACGGAGAGCGATTGTGAAGTTTTGCACACATCCAATACTACTGAAGCCATTGAACAAGTTATGCGCCACGCGAAAGCATGTGTGGTTATCATTGACGATCAAAATACGCGCGGATTGTCTTTTCTCACCCTCATACACGAAAGGCAAATCGAATTGCCGCCGATAATGATTTTGGATCGCGTCGGCGTTGATGCGCGCAAAGCAGTGCGCACATTGCAGCTCGGCGCCACCGATTATCTGTTTTTTGATGAATCGGAAGCCACGCGATCGTTACGCGCCAGCTTACTCGTCGAACGCGCGCGGTTAAAAGCCAATCATAGTGAAGCAATACAGAGTGCGCCGGTGAATCAGACGGAAACCCATTCAACCGCTCCAGCAACAACCAACGACATCAAATGGGACGGCATCTCACATTTGATCGAGGTTTGCGGAGCAAGGGTAAAACTCAGCCCGATCGAGGGGCGCATCTTTAACACACTCTATACAGCACATCGCCAAGCAATATCAAACGATGAGCTCATCAAAAAAGGGCTTTTGAAAAATGATATCGCAACCGAACGCGGCATCAAGCTGTTGCGCCCGCATGTCGTGCGCCTTCGCATCAAACTCGACAATCATCCCAAGCTCGCGCACCGCATCGTCAATGTGCGCGGCGAAGGCTACATGTTTGTGTAGATCAGCCCTGCACCATCGCCAGCAACGCAGGCAAGAGTTGCTTTTTGCGTGAGACGACGCCCGGCATGTCATACAAGCCATCGCCGATACGCGCATACGGCACGGCGCCAAATGCGCGCGCATCCTCAGCAAAGAGCAACTGACTATTGTTTTGCACGATGTCGGTAATCATGATGGCCGCAAAATCCAGCCCGCGTTGTGACTGAATGGCGCGCAACGCGGCGCGAATATCGCCCAAACGCTCGGACACTGATGAGAAGCTGGTCACTTCAATTTGCGAAACGCCAAATTTGAATTTGCCCGCCTCAAACGCCTTAAAGTCAGCCGTCACGAGGTCTTGTGCTGAGCGCCCCGACAGATCGGCGCCCGCGATCAGTAGCTCCTCGCCGTATTTGTGCATCTTTGATTCGGCGTCATCCACGCCAAATGCAATCCACGCCAACCACAGTGCGCTTGCGCGATCACGCTGCGTCGTCGTCGGCGACTTAAACATGAGCGTGTCCGAGATGATGCCGCTCAACAACATGCCCGCGATACCCGGCGGCGGGGTCAATCGCGCAAGCCTCATACGCTCAGAGATCAGCGTCGAGCATGAGCCAACCACATCCACATAAAACGAAATCGGCATAGTGGTGTTTGTGTTGCCCAGCCGATGATGATCTAGCACTTCGAGCAAATCCGCGTGCGCCAAGCCATTCACCGCCTGAGTTGACTCGTTGTGATCCACCAAAATCAGTTTGATACGCGGCGGATTCATCATATCGGCGCGTGTGCACATGCCAACATATTTGCCGCTGGTGTCTAGCCCCCAAAAATACTCGCGCCGATTGCGTATCAAATTTTCGCGCATATCAATGATGCGGTCGTTTGTATTAAACGACGGCACATCGCGGTCACACGCATCTACGCATGGCACGTCTATGAGCTGTTTGAATGGCGCGGATGCCATTTCAAGATGCCGCGAAAGATAACGGAAAACCGATTGACCAGTCACCATGCCAATCGGGTTGCGCTGATCGTCAATGACTGGCACTGGATGATCGTTTTTGGCATACAGTTGCCATGCGTCGGCTAATGGCGCTTGCGGCGGCAACGTATCCACCTTGCGCGCAATCACGCTAAAACGCGGCGACGCATCCTCTAATAAAATCGGCGACTCAACGCCAAAATGATTGAGCGCAAAACGCGATTGTGCGTTGATCGAGCCAGCGCGCGCAGCTTGGGTGTCCTCGCCATCGCGCTCTTGGTGCAGCCAGGCATAGCCCACGGCTGAAGCTATCGAATCTGTGTCAGGGTTTTTGTGGCCGATCACGTAAATCATGGCAATAGACTGCCCATTTTACGGTGTAACGGGCAGTCATTTCGAGCGAAGCGAGAAATCCCTTTAAACTAACAACGTAGGGATTCCTCACTTGCGCACATTGTGCGCCGTTCGGAATGACCCGCAATACTCCGTTTGATTATTACCACTACCTGATGTTAAAGTTGGCGCGCGATGAACCTCGAAGTCATCTTTCTCGGTGTTGGCGCTGCCATTCCACTACGCGGCGGCACAAACTGCGCCTATCTCATACGCGCAAATGACAGATTGATCTTGTTTGATTGTGGTCCCGCGATATTGCAACAGCTTGACGCGGTTGGCATTTCGCCCGATGACATCACCGATATCTTTGTCAGCCACCGACACGGCGACCACGCGCTTGGGCTGCCCATGTTGATTTTGTGGCGCGCCATTCACACGCCCAATGACAAACCGCGACTAATCGCCAGTGACATCACGCATGACTCGTTGCGCGTCGTGCTATCGCATGCCTATGGTGATGAATTTGTCATGCGGTTTTTTGACGCGATGCCAAAGACGCGCTTAGCGGCTGACCGCGCCGACTCTGCGTTGATCGGCGATCACATCCGCGCCACGACACTGCCGATGCAGCACTCAACATTTGCGCCCGTGCTTGGCTTGCGTTTGGAATGGGGCAACGCCGTTATCGCATTTACAGCCGACACAGCCAGTTGCGACAACATCGCGTTGCTCGCGCGCAGCGCCAACCTGCTCGTGCATGACGCAAATTACGCCGTCGCGTTACATCCGCAATTTGCTGAGGGCGGACACGGGCACAGCACCGCGCGCCAAGCCGCGCAACACGCACAGCAAGCGCGCGCCGCGCAACTCGCGTTGGTGCACCTCGACCGCGCCATGCAAGATCACTTTCAAAGTTATATAAACGAGGCGCGCGCCGTGTTTGACGGGCATGTGTTTGTGCCAACCGCCGGAGACACCGTGCGTATCACTGCATAAAATGAAAATCCTCACCAGCCTCAGCTCCAACGCGCGCCTCTTGCTGCTCTCCAATGTCGTTGCATTTGTCGCTTTTGGGCTGACCCTGCAATATCCGTTGTTGTATTTGAATGGCATCCGCAACATCCCGCTGCACGATGCGGGCATCATGATGAGCGCTGGCAGCTTGCTCGGGCTGCTCATCACGCCCATCGCGGGCGTATGGGTGGATCGCTTTGGCGCGCGGCTGGTGCTGATGATCGGCACACTGGCGAGCATATTTATGCCCATCGCCTTTGCTCAGGTGACATCGCCACTGACTGCCGCCATCGTGCTGACACTCAGCTCGCTCGCGCAGTCCGTTCGTTTTCCAGCCTTTGGCACGCTCATCGGTTTTGCTGTGCCAGAGTCACAACGCAGTGGTGTGTACTCACTCAACTACGCTGGTCTCAATCTTGGCATCGGACTCGGTGGACTCATCGCCGGCTTTATCGTGCAGACCGGCAATGTCGCCTCTTTTCAAATGGCATATTATTTGCAGGCGGCGATGACGCTGGTGTCACTCTTGTTGTTGTGGCGCGCACAAGAGACACGATCGGCACACACATCTACGCCCGCCGCAGATGCCATTCGCCCAATCAAAACAGACGACACCAACGCATGGCGTGGCATGCTCCGCAACTCATCGTTTGTGTTGATTTGTTTGTTTAATCTGATCTTTTGGTCAAATGTCATGCAGCAAAATTTCTTTTTGCCGCTGTATGCCACGCGCCATCTGGGTTCGACGCCGCAGGTGCTGGGAATCGGTCTCGGACTCAACACACTCACGATTGCGTTGCTACAACTCCCCGTGTTGCATGCGCTACGCAACTGGCGCGTAGATCGCGCGTTGATGGCGATGTTTGGGGTCATCATTCTTGGCTGGTGCATCACGCTGTTTGCCGGACAACTCGATCACTCTACATTACCGCTCGTCCTGATCACGTTGACGCCCGGCGTGATCGGGCTCGCTGAGACGGTCTACTCGCCAGTGCTACCGCCGCTCGTGCTAAAGGTAGCGCCCGTCGAGCAAGTCGGGCGCTACAACGGCGTAGCCGGGTTTTGGGGCAATTTGGCAAGCACGATCGTGCCAATCATCGCAACGACATTTGTCGAGGCAGATGCCAATGTGCCGTTGCTTGGATTGCTGATCGTCACGTGTTTATTTGCCATGCTGCTCGCGCGACGATTTAGGACGATATGATTTTTTTTACTGCGTCTGCGAGATCAACGGCATATACAGCACACCCGGCGGCAAAACCTTAAATGAGCGCGACACGCTCGCCGCAGCGGTGTAATTGTTGTTGCCGGGTTGCGAGGCGGTCACGGTGCAGACGCCCCAGCCATACAGGCGCACACCCGTGCTTGGGAAATTTGGATCTGCCTCGCACACAGCGATTGGCTCGGCAGAGAGCGTCACGGTCAAACCGGATGACGCTGTCGGGCTGATGACGATCCAGCTCTTTTTAATCGAGACATCCGCAATCGGCGCAAACTCAATCGTTTGACTGCCCTTGGTCACGTTGAAGCTGCGTGAGAGCGACGCGGCTGGGTTGTAATTGGCATCGCCACCTTGTGACGCTATCACCGTGCACACGCCAACATTTAGCACGGCAACCGTGCTATTTACAACTTTGCAGGTGATCGGAGTAACTGAGCTAAGTGTCACCGTCAAGTCAGAGCTGGCAAACGCAGACAATGGAAACGGCGTCGCGCTAAACAATTTATCGGTCAAGATTTCAAAGCTGAGGTTTTGATCCGCCTTAAAAATAGCGAAGCTGCGCTCAACTTCAGTAGCCGCGTTAAATGTGCCGCTGCCTTCTTGTGCAGCGATGATGCTACATTTACCCGCGCTCATGATGGTGACGGTGTTGTCTTCGACGCCGCAGATGTCAGGTGTACTTGAGTCAAATGTCACTGCCAAGCCAGAGCTTGATGACGCGGTGAGGCTAAATGGCGCACTGCCATATACACGCGATGCTAAACTGTTAAATGTGATGCTCTGATTTTGTTTGCCGTTTGATGGAGTCGGCGTAGGTGTGAATGTGGCTGTGCCGGGCGCGGGCGTGCTGGTCGGCGTACCAGGTGCGGGCGTCGGCGTGATCGTCGGCGTATACACGCCAAAGCGCGGGCTAAACTCGGAGAAGCTGCCATTGTCAGCCTTGCCAACCATCGTGATCTGACCCGGATCATACGCGCGCGGCAAGGTCACACTCCAATTACCCGCCGCATCGCCGCGTTTTGTGATATCGCCAGCGACCAATTTGCCACCGCCACCCGGCTTGGTCGGATCGCCAATCGCCTCGTAGATAAACGCGATGTAATATGGCTCACCATGTCCGCTAGCAGTATTGCCGCTAATTGAGGCAGTGCCATTTGTCGGATATTGCACCCAGTTGTGCGGACCTGTGCCGGTGCGACTGCCATTCACCGTAAAGCCATCGTTGCCAAGGTCAATCGGCACGTTGCCGTTGTCACGAATCTCAAGCGGATACAGCCAGTTTTTGAGCGAGAAGTTGTGAATGACGCCGATGCCGGCTTTGCCGTTGTAGGCAATCAGATTTGGCAAAATTTGCTGACAGCGCCCGGGGTTGAGCGTGATGCCGTTGTCGCGGTTGCCGACCGACTCGCCGTGAATGCCAACGCCGATGTAATTGTTTGGATGCACATAGTTGCGCGGGCACCACAGACGATCGTTGGTGCCTTTTGGAATGGCATCTAGCGAAGTGATATACACGCCCGATTTGCCGTTGCCTGAGATGTACTGCTTGACGCTGCCCGTCGTCGTGCCGACGTTGATCGTGCGCGCACGCAATAGATACACGCCATGCTCAGCATTGCCAACTGCTGCCGTGCCAGCCGCATTTAGACCGATCAGGTTGCCGCTGATTTTGTTGGCTTGCGAGGTGTCGCCTTCGTTTTGCACGCCGTTGCGTCCGTTGCCGCTGATGACGTTGCCGTCACCTTCAGCATCGCCGCCAACCACATTGCCATTTGACCCTTGCGTCATAAACACGCCATCGAGTCCGTTTGGAATGGCCGCGTCGCCTGCCGCGTTTGTGCCGATCTTGTTGCGTTGTATCAACGTCGCTGTCGCGCCTTCGATCAAATAAATGCCGTTGCCGCCGTTGCCAGAGATAACGTTGTCTTTGATCTGCACGCCCGTCGCGCCATTGCGCAGCGTGATGCCGTTGCCACCATTTGGCAATGCGGCAGTGCCATTGTTGTTTACGCCGATGCGGTTGCCTTTGATTACTACGCCGCCGCTGCCTTGATTGTCAATGCCATCTTGGTTGCTACATACGATGACGTTGTTTTGGATGATCGTGCCGCTCGCGCCAAACTCGAGCATGATGCCAATGTTGTTGTTTTCGACCTGACCGCTGCTATTGCATGAGGTGGCGTTTGGGTCGCTCGTGCCAATAAAGCTGTCTAAAATTTTGTTATTCGTGCCATCCGTTCCACCATACGGCAGCGAGGTAATGCGCACCGCCGTCGAGGACACAGCGCCATATACCATGACACCTTGCAGCGTGTTGCCGGACGCGCCGCCGCCCGTGTCTTTATTTTGAAACAACACCGTCTGCGAATTGACCGGCGGCTTCTTGATCGTCACGCCCTTCAGCGTGTTGTTGTTGCCGCTAAACACAACGACGTGTTGACCTTGATCAGTGAGTTTTTCGCCGCTGATGGTCAGATTGCGACCTGTGGCGTCCACCGATGTGTTTGCGCCCTCAAATATCAGCGAGCCAAGCGTGAGCTTAAAAACGCCATTGTTGAGGCTTGCGTCAAACGTTACTGTATCCGCGCCTGCTAGAGCCGACGCCTCTTCGAGCGCCGCGCGCAGCGAGCATTGCCCCGCGTTGTCGAGACATTTGCCGTCACCTTTGTTGTTGTCGTGCGAGTCACTGAGCGTGTTTACGGTGAATGTCGCTTGCACGGACGCGACACCATCCATCTGTTGAGGTATCGCCGTGCGCGCGCTCGTGTCTTGTTGAATGGGCATCGCGCTCGCCGAAATCTGCGCACTGACAAACGCATAGAGCAGCAACGAAGCTGCAAGCGCTATCGAGAGTGTTTTTTTCATATTAAATTTATCGGATGTCATCCACAATTTCGCCGTCAGCCACCATGATGGCGCGTGTGACTTGCTTCGCAAGATCATTGTCGTGCGTCACCATCAAAATGGTTTTGCCGTTGGCAACCAAGTTGGTAAAAAGTTCAAAGATGGAGTGAGCCGTTTTTGAGTCGAGGTTGCCGGTGGGTTCGTCGGCGACCAAGATCGGAGGATCATTTGCCAGCGAGCGCGCAATCGCCGCGCGTTGTTGTTGTCCGCCCGACGTTGCTGATGGCAATTTATGCGCGTTCTCAGCCATATCCACCTGCTCTAGCAAAAACATCGCGCGCTCATAGCGCTCGCGCGGCGTGTACATGTGGCAAAAATCCATCGGCAACATGACGTTTTCGACGACAGTCAGCGTCGGCAACAACTGAAAAAATTGGAAGATGACGCCGAGATGTTTGCCGCGCCACACCGCCAGCTCGCCCTCGTTGAGCTTATGCACGGGGGTACTGTCTACATATACCTCGCCGGCTGTCGGTCGGTCAATGCCAGTAATCATATTGACGAGTGTTGATTTGCCGCTGCCCGATTTACCAATGATGGCAACAAACTCGTGCGTCTTGACGGTGAGATTGACGCCCTTGAGCGCCGGAAATACACCCGCACCCGTCTTGTAAATCTTTTCGACGTTGCGCAGATCAATGAGGTGATCTTCGTCCGCGTGTTGCTCTGGAGTCTGCGATGTATTCTTTCTCTTTAATAAACGATCCAACATGTGATCGTGCTTAGTTTTACCACACGCCCATTAGCAAAAACTAAAACAAAGACCGATGAGGGCTGAGCTTGCCGAAGCCCGTATAGTAATTAGCGTCATTCTGTCATTTCGACGACCAAAGGGAGGAGAAATCTGACCGAGAGTAGCTCTGTACTATGCCAAACTCGGTCGGATTTCTCCCTGCGGTCGAAATGACAGAGCACTCCTTCGTGTTTCTTTGTGGGTAAAAAAACGTTATTCAATGCGATAGCCGATGCCGCGCACCGTGTGAATGATTTGTGGCGCGGATGGATCGGCTTCGATCTTTTCGCGCAGCCAACGAATATGCACATCCAGCGTGCGCGGATCGCCCTCATAGTCGTAGCCCCACACTTGCGACAACAAAAAATCGCGCGTCAGCACAGCGTTGCGATTGCGCATCAAGGTCGCTAGCAGCTCAAACTCTTTGTGGCTGAGCTTGAGCGGTTGATCGTTAAATGTGACTTTGCGCGCGGTCAGATCAATGCGTAATCCGTCACGCTCTAGCACGTCGTTGTGACTACGGCGATGCGAGCGGCGTAGCGCGGCGCGCACTCGCGCCGTTAGCTCGGGCAAACTAAACGGCTTGACGACGTAATCATCCGCGCCATTTTCGAGTCCGATGACGCGGTCATTCTCAGCACCGCGCGCCGTCAGCAAGATAATCACCGCCTCGCACTCTTTGGCGGCGATGCGGCACAGCGACAATCCATCCAGCTTGGGCAGCATCACATCAAAGATACACACATCGGGCGCGTCAGCCCGCAGCGCATCGAGACCCGATTCACCATCAGCACATGCCGTGACATGATAGCCCTCGCGCTCAAAATGCTGGCTCAACAAGCCGAGCAACGTCGGCTCATCCTCAACAATGAGTAGCTTTGTCACTTAGGCTTTTTTGCTTTGCTTCTTTTGAGGCACGAGATCATTCATCTCGCCCGTCAACGCATAGACCACACGCTCGCACAGATTGGTGGCGCGGTCACCCATGCGCTCCAGATTGTGTGCAACCCACAGCAGCGACATAGCGCGGCTGATGGTTTTGGCGTCCTCTGCCAT
>CAZVQE010000040.1:0-12898 GCA_964628875.1 uncultured Anaerolineae bacterium | reverse complement strand
CCGACCGGCGGCGGCACCGGCATCGTTGGCATGTGGAAAGCATTTGATGAACTAGAGCGCATGGGTTGGATCGGCGGTAAACGACCCAAGATGATCGTAGCGCAGGCGGAGGGTTGCGCACCCATCGTGACCGCATTTAACAAAGGCGCGCGCCACGCCGAACTCTTTGCCAACGCGCAGACGATTGCGCCCGGCATGCGTGTGCCAATTGCGATTGGCGATTATCTGATTCTTGATGCGGTGCGCGCGAGCGGCGGCACATGTGTTGCTGTCAGCGATGCAGAGATCGTGCAAGCGATGCGCGATGTTGCGTCACATGAGGGTGTGTTTGCGTCGCCAGAGGGCGCGGCGACACTCGCGGCGTATCGTCGTTTGCTGGAGAATGGATTTTTGAAGCCGACAGATAAAACCGTGCTATTTAGCTGTGGCAGCGCATTTAAGAATGCTGAGCTATTTTCGCAACGGCTTGAGGTGCTTGATCCGCGCGATGTAAATGTCGCGCGCAAGATCAAATAGATGCATTCATTGTGTTAATGATGAGGGCTGAGCTTGTCGAAGCCCGTAACACATCAGCGCATCGTTCGCTGAGCCTGCCGGAGCGAACGATACTGGTCTGTCACTCTGAGACTCGAAGAATCTCTCATGCGTCGATTTATGCGATAGAGATTCTTCGCTCCCTTTGGTCGCTCAGAATGACAGACATCATCCCGAAAAACTAATTTAGCGCGTTGACGCTGAGCTTGACATTGACCGAGCCCATCAGCTCGTTGAGTTGCGTGACGGATGTAGCGCTGGCTATCGGTGAGGTCACGCTGGGTTGCGCCATCAGCCACGCGAGCGCGATTTGCGACGGCGTCGCGCGATGTTGCTGCGCCAGTTGCTCAACCTTTGCCAGCACGTTCCAGCCGTCATCGTTCATATAGCGATTCTGCACGCCACCCGCGCGCTGGGTCTGAGGCATCTCGCCGCCCTGCTTGTACTTGCCGGACAAGAAGCCGCTCGCCAGCGATGAATATGGGATGCAGCCGACATGCTGCGCGAGCAACACGGGCGCGAGGTCGCTCTCGTAGTCTGCGCGCTTGACGGCGTTGTAGAGCGGTTGCAGACATTCGTAGCGCGCCCAGCCATTTTGTTTGCTAATGGCAAGCGCGTCGGTGAGACGTTTGCCGCTGTAGTTGCTGGCGCCGATCACGCGCAGCTTGCCTTGCTTGATGAGATCATTGTATGCGCCGAGTGTTTCTTCGAGCGGCGTGTTTTGATCGTCTATGTGTGACTGATACAGATCAATGTAATCGGTCTGCAAGCGACGCAGTGAGTCCTCGACTGCTTGCATGATGTAGGCGCGCTTAAGACCTTCTTTGCCGTCCGCCATTTTGTTGCCTACTTTGGTGGCGAGGATGACGCGGCTGCGGTTGCCGCGTGCTTTCATCCATTTGCCGAGTATGGTCTCGCTGATGCCGGGTGTGCCATTCCACACTGAGTAGGCGTCTGCCGTATCAATGAAATTGCCGCCAGCCGCCATATACGCATCTAGCACATCAAAAGATGTTTTTTCGTCAATCGTCCAGCCAAACACATTGCCGCCGAGACACAACGGATGCACCATCAAATCGCTGTTGCCAAGTTTTTTGTTGCTCATGATAAAAATGGAGTTTACATGAATGAAAACAAAGTCTGGCTCAGCGAAGAGGAGTACCTCGCAAGGCTGCCGCGCAAGCGGGTGGCGGCGGGCGCGCTAATGCGCAACGCGCGCGGCGAGGTCATGATTGTCAAGCCGATCTATCGCGCGTATTGGTTGATCCCGGGCGGCACAGTGGACGCTGGCGAGGCGCCATTGCGCGCGTGTGTGCGTGAAGTGCACGAAGAACTTGATTTGGATTTGCCGATCACGCGTCTGCTGTGTGTCGCACATCATCGGCGCGATGTGCATGGCGATGAGGTCTTGCACTTTATCTTTGACGGCGGTGTGCTCATTGAGCCGCAGTTGGCGCAGATTCGATTGCCAGCGGACGAGATCGCCGAGTATCGCTTTGTGGCGTTGAATGAGGCTCTGACTGTCTTAAGCTCAACTGTTGCCGACTGCGTACGCGTCGCCTACGACGCCATTCAACAAAACGCCACCCTGTATGCAGAGGATGGCGTGGTGGTCTGAGAGGCGCACTTTGGAGAGCTCACTTCGACAAGCTCAGTGAGCATCAACGGACGCTATGTTTAATGAGTGCCGTGATAGGTCTCGCCGGCTTCGATCTTGATTGGCAGGATGTTTTGTTTGAGTGGCAGTGGACACACGGCAAACATGGTAAATGCGCAAGGTGGATTAAAGGATTTGTTGAAGTCGAGGTCAACGCTGCCGTCGGCGGCGAGTGGTGCCATGAGAAATCGGCTCGCGCCATAGGTCGTGTCGCCCGCAGTTGCATCGCGGAACACGATAAATAAATTGTCTTTGCCGCCCTCAAATGTCTCAAAAGAGTAGGCTCGCCCGTCGAGTTCAAAATCAACAGTGCCCGGGTTTTCGGTTGGCTCAGCGATGCCAAGGATATTGATGACGGGTAATTCGCGTGGCGGATGATGCGCGGCAAATTTTGCCTTGATGCGTAGCTCAGGCTTGGGTTCAAACCATGTGCAGCCTTGAAAATCTTTGAGCACGTTGCTGTTTTTGTCGCGTGCGCGGATGCCGTATTGCGTGCCGCGCTTGATGACCCAAAACGTCACGGCGTTACAGGTGACATAGCTTGGCGTGGCGTGATCGGCATCTGTTTGTAGATTGGCTTCGTGTACGGGTTTGCCGTCCACAGTCACGGTTGTGTCACACGTCACGCGCAGTGTCGCTGCGCCTGCTCGAAAATCAATTACACCGAGATGACCCGGCACGTCAGGCAACACGATGTCGCACGCGCCATCGCTACCGACTGTGTTTTTGCCTTCTTTGAGCCAAAACAGTCCGCAAAGGGTTAGCCAGCCATCGTCCGCGCGTAGCTTTGTTTCGCGCTCGGCGCGCCATTTTTGTATATCCTGAGTGTATGTCATGGGCGCAATGATACGCTGTGTGCTGAGAAGAAGCTATTGATCGCCTCAACCCGACTTTGATAGATTTTGAATCAAATCTTGAATGATTTTTACCTCTTTGACAACATTTAGTTTTATGAGTGTTTGCAGAGTTTCTTCAAACGCTGCGCGAGCTTCGGGGCGTTTATCTGCATTTAGATAAACGAATCCTAAAGTGCGTTGTGCAGCGGCAAGCGCCCAGTTGTCCATGTTTTGTGCGGCGGTGTTGATGGCTTCTTGACAGAGGGTGATTGCTTCCGAAAATGCGCCTTGCTTGGCGCGAATATGACCTAAGGTGTATAGACAATACGGACGCGCTGATATTTCTTCGTAACGTATGCCAGCATTCGCATGATATTCTGCTTGATCGAGTTGATCAAGATAGTCATGCGCTTCGGACAAGTTTGCGTGATTTAAGGCAGCAAGGTTTGGGATGTGATTGTCTTCGGCAAACTTGAGCGCTATTTCGCCCGGAGCAATTGCATCGGTATATTGGCGCGAAAGTAGATACATATAAGAGCGATTTGTATTTATCGTTCCGATACCGCATACTAAATTGCCATAGTCGAGATAAGATTTCTCGGCTTTTTGTAAATAGCGCTGTGCGGCTGATAGGTTTACGTTGTGTGACTCCAGTATTCCTAGCAATTCATAGATGCGCGCCTTCGCAGCAGGCTCGTTTAATTTTTCGGCGGCTCTGAGCGCATCTAGAAAATGCGTGCGAGCGCCGACGTAGACTCCGACCTCTTCTTGCAAAGCACCTTGAAAGAGCTCAAGCTCAAGTTTGGCGCGCAAAATTTCTTTGGCGGCGCCTTCGATATCGCGCTCATAGCTGAGCAGTCGTCGCCCGATTCCCACATGTGTATGAACTAGTCGAATAGCGTCAAAAGTTTTTAACTCCTCTATGTTTGTTCGGAGCTCTTTTACGGCTAGGTCAATTTTTCCTTGAAGGGTATATAGCTTAGCGCGAATTTTATGCGCTTGCTCGGATGTTTGCGTGCCGCGAGTCCACTGAGTATCAGGATTGTTAATTGCATCTAATCCCTGTATCGCTTGACCTGTGCGCGCATATAACTCTCCTAAAATTAGCGCCAGAGTTTTTGCATCTTTTGTGTCTGTGATATCAGACGCCTGTATGCGCTGAAAAATTTTTAGCGCCGAATTAGTCCGTCCTTGCTTTAATTCAACTTCTTGATATAAACGCCATAATTGTATGGCGTAGTCGGGGCGCTGTGCCAGTACGTAGTGGTAAGCCGCAGGTGTAAACAAGCTATGCTCTTCGTAGGTTTGGGCTGCGTGCAGGTGAGATATCAAGCGCTGTTCTTGGGTCATTTGCTCGCGGATCGCTTGTTTAATGGCGTGATGAACCTGAAGATATTCAAGTTGAGGTTCATCACCGTGGATTTCGAGCAATCCTAGTTGCCTCAATGCATTTTGAGCGGATGATTTTCCGATCCAATTTGCGGATATATTTTCTTCGTAAATTGCTAAATCACACAGAAGTCCATATTCTTTTGATGACAAGTGCTTTCGAATCCTAACCAACATCCAATCTAGCGAAATATGGTTGGAAAGTTGCCTAATTTGCTCTTCTTTAATAGCGCCTTGTCTGTATAAAGTTACAAATAATTTGAGTAGGAGTGGGTTTGATTTTGTATATAACAGCAAATGCTTTTGAACGTTTTCATTGAGTTGAATGCCTTGTTCAGAAAGATATAGCCTCAATTCATCGCTATCAAATTCTTTTAGGATTACATGGTGTGTTAGGCTGGGTTCAATAAAGTTGCGTTGCCCCATCATCAGCACTGCGGAGCCATAGCGCTCAGTCTGTAGCATCTCGCTAAAAAAGCTATGTAATTTTGCGATTTCTTGTGCTTCTTGATTTTCCTTTAGCAATAAAGTGTCAATCTCATCGAAGCAAAGTAAAACTGGACTGCTGCTGAAATTAAAAAAATTGCGACGCAAAATGGCCAGAGCCTTATTTACGCTAAGTGTGCTGGGATCCGCCATTAGGTAATTCCAAAGATCAGGTTGTCCGGCCTGTCTAAAAAATAACCCAAGCGCATATAGAAGGGACTCAGTATCGTCATTTATCTTGGCGTGAAAGGTATACCAAAAAACAGGGTTTAGTTGCGTTGTTGATTGCGATTTCCACAGCTTGACTAAGTTTGCCCCCATGATTGTTTTGCCAACGCCGCTTCCTCCAGTAAAGCACACAGCTTTTCCTGCGGCGAGCGACAGCCAAGATTCATCCAAAATTGATTTGCGGCCAGTGAGGCTAATAGCCTTAGGGGGCGTTTCAAGATGGATCGCAGGTGTCAAATTCTCTATAAGAAAATTGTGTAAATAATATATCGCTTTCCCTAGCCAACGGTAGTAAGATGCTCGCGCAATTGCTATTTTCTTTGCAATTTGATCGGCATTCATCTTTGGTTCGTAGAAATAAGTAAGGATTAATATGGCGCGTAACAGCGCAGGTGCCTCATCGGCAACTAAACGTGTTACTGACTCCCACATAGTGTTTTGCACTGGAGAACCTGCGCTTGAGCTCCACTTTTTATAAGTTTCTCGAATCAAGTAATCAATCTCTTCAACCCCCGTCGGCAACATTTTGGCGGGCTTCCGTATTTTTTCTTGTGGAATCTGCAGCGACCACATTAGCGGCGACTTAATTTCAATCCATTCATCATTGTTTATATTTTCAAGAAGCTCTTGTAGCGACTTTACGGCAATGACATTTTTGTGTAACATAAAATACAACTATTGATAAACTTGAGACAAAAAACGTAAAAATTGAGATTTTCAGCGTACCGGCGAGTAAATAATTACCTATTATTAACTTACCAGGCGATTGATGGCTTTTAATCGTTTTGTAAAAAAAGGAGGCTCAATTTTATGAAAAACACAATGACATACGCTAAAGCGCACGCTAAACTTCTACCGAAAATTGCCGTGACCTGCGGACTAGCACTCCTCTCAGTGCTACCAGTATATGCAGATTCCGGCTCAGAGAACAAACAATATAATGCATGCGCTCTTGATAAAGGGTCGCCGGGGTTATTTACCGATAAAGGATGGGCAGTTATTTTGAACTTCAACCATACACCATCGTCAAATTCTACCGTTGCATGTCTAATGTTTGTGCAAGATGGAGATCATAAAGTTAAAAGCCGCCTATTGAATTGCCCGATTATTTCTAACGGGAAATCCATGCCAAATGTAGGCGATGGTTCCGCCAAGTTCGATGGAAATTTTTATATCGAGTGCGATCTTGATACTACGACATTAAATCTGCCTGCGAATGCTACATATTGGATTGCCGCCAATGTTAAATTACCGAAAACGGGGACATATTCGTTGGCTAATTACAACAATGAGGTTGTTTTCACTGCAACTGTGGAAAAGAATAATCAATGGCAGCTTAATAGCCAGTGGTGGAGCGCCAAATTCTCTGATAAGGCGAAGCTAAAACTGGATGACCGTGCAACACTCATATCGGCTGTAAGCCCCAAAGGGGGCAATCACTATGTAAATTACAAGCCAGTTGGTAATTACACTTCCGTCACCCTCAAGCCCGTCGCTAGCAAAGGTAAGCTCCGCGTCGGCGGAATGGATCAATCATTTGTAATGACTCAGCTTATATTTGATCCTTCAATCACGTGCTGCGACCCCTAGTTCATCACGCAATAATGCTAAAACAAAACATTAAAAGAGTCGCTATAAATGGCGACTCTTTTATTTTGCATCAACGCCAACGCTTAATCACATGCTCGTCCCATTTGCCATCTTGCGCAAGGGCAAGCTCATAACCTTGCTTGACCCAAAATGTGCGGATCGGCACAACTTGCTCATCCGCCGTAAATTTCAGCTTCTTGAGAATATTGCCGCGCCAGCCACGCTTGAGCAGCCAACGCTCAAATGCGCCCAGCACATTCACATCATCATGTGTCTCACGCAAAATATCGCCCACGCGAAAAACCGTTAGCTCAACGGCACGTGTTGCATCAATATCCGGCTTGAGTCCGTGCATCGCAATGATCGTTGCTCCGTCGCCCTCATAGCCGACCATGCGCCCTATATCGCGCCCCTCATGGGTAATTGAAACCGTAAATGGCGAGGGTTTGCCGTTGCGTGAGCCAAATGCCTCATTGTCAAAGTGCGCCGTCGCAATAAGAGTCGCGCCCGTATCTTTAAGTGTGCGCCGATAAAAAATTTCATCCACGTTGCCTCCAGTATAATTGTTTACTTACAACATTTCAGGCGCAACCGAGAGTAGAGCAGGGCACTTTTGCCCGCGCTCGATGAGCGGTTGAATCGGAGTACAACTAAAAATGGCAGAAACAATTAATTTGAATGCAGAGCAGCGCACCACCATCAAGCATGGTATCAAGGCGTTGCGCCGCGCGGGCAATGTGCCCGCAGTCGTCTATGGACACAACATCGCCGCCTCACACGTCCAAGTCAACGAGCGCGATTTGGCAACCGTATTGCGCACCACAGGTCGCAATACACTGATCACGCTAAACGTCAGCGGCGTCGCACAACCTAAAATGGTGCTGACCCGCGAGGTGCAGCGCGACCCCGTCAAACGCAGCCTTGTCCATGTGGACTTTTATGAGGTCTCGATGACCGAGAAACTCAGCGTCGAAGTGCGTTTGGTGTTTTTTGGCGAGTCAATGGATGTCAAAGGCGGTCAAGGCGTGTTGATCAAAGAGATGGACTCACTCAGCGTCCGCTGCTTGCCGCAGGACTTGATCGAAGAGATCAAAGTAGATGTCTCAAAGCTCAACATTGACCAAGCCATCAAGGTCAGCGACCTCAATATCCCCGCCGGCATCGAGGTCATGGAAGACAAAAATGACGAAGTCGCGCGCGTGAGCCGCTACGTCGAGGCGAAGGTCGAAGAAGCCGCGACCACAACCACCGCCGAAGTCGAAGTGATCGAGAAAGGCAAGAAAGAAGAAGAAGGCGCAGAAGGCGCCGCCGCAGCCAAGAAGAAGTAAATCAGAGCAGGGCGAGGCAAAAAAACCTCGCCCTTTTTTATCAAGATGCGCAAATTGTTTGTGGTTTTTATCATGGCGGGTGGAATGGCGCTTGCGGCGTGCACAACGCCTCAGCCGCCATCGCCATTGCAATCGCCACAGCAGGCGACCAGCACTGCGACCGTGGCGCCGAGCGCTACGGCAACCACAACCAGTTTGCCATCTACCAGCGGCACATCCGCTGCCGTCAACACACAAGTCGCCGCGACATTAACGGCGCAAGCCCCACGCGGCACAGGCACACCTGCACCGACAGCCACGCGCGCGGCGACAGTCACCCCGCAACCCAATCGCACAGCCGTTACTGCGGGCGAAGACAAACAGCCGACCTCCACTCAATCTTCAGCACAGACAAAATTGGTTTCGGCGTCCACGCAGGTCTTTCGCGGCACACCCGCCAGCATCGTGATTCGCACAACTGCGGGTGCCATTTGCACGCTCAGTCGTGTGCGCTCTGTCAATGGCGCTGAGCAAGTCACACCGATGAGCGACGCCCCGACCCGCACTGCGGGCGCAGATGGTGGCGTCGTGTGGATTTGGCAGACCGATGTGAATGAGGCAGTTGGCACGGTGATGCTTGAGGCAAATTGCGCCGATGCGGGCGCGATACGCTTCAGCATTGAGATTCAACCGTAAGCCGACATGATAGACGCGCGCGAAAATCTCCTCGATCATTTTGAAAATCCGCGTAACAACGGCAATCTCGACTGCGCCGACTGTAGCGGCGAGCTAAACAACCCGATCTGCGGCGACCGCATTCACATAGACATCAAGCTCAGCTCTGACAAAACACACATCGAAGATATCGCCTTTCATGGCAAAGGCTGCATCATCAGCCAAGCAGCCGCCTCGATGCTCACGGAGCATGTGAATGGAAAATCCACGAGCGAGGCTTGCGCGCTTGAAGGTCAGACGGTGCTTGATCTCGTTGGCATTCCGTTGACCGCCTCACGGGTAAAATGCGCATTACTGAGCCTGCAAACTCTAAAGCAAGCCTTGCAGTGCGCAGCCTGACATGCGCTGTTTAGTGATCTCCGACATCCATGCAAACCTGCCTGCATTTGAGGCGGTGCTTGCCGATGTCAAAAAACGTGAAATTGACTATGACATCACTTGGTGCTTAGGCGATTTAGTCGGTTATGGCGCTTTTCCAAATGAGTGCATCGAGCTACTACGCACATTGCCAAATGTATGCCTGACCGGCAACCATGACTGGGCGGTGATGAATAAGCTTGACGAGTCAGAATTTAACGGCTCCGCGGCGACGGTCGTGCAATGGACGCGCGCATGCCTTGAGCCTCACAATCTAAAGTATTTGTTAGCACGTCCGGCAACACTTGAGCAAGACAACTATTTGCTTGTGCATGCCAGCCCGCGTGAGCCGATCTGGGAGTATGTCACCGACCCTTCGATTGCTGAGGACAATTTTGAGTGTTTTAAGCAGCATGTGTGCTTGATCGGACACACACATGTCGCCTCGATTTTTGTACAAGACTCGCGCACAAAGCCTGTGCGCATGTCATTGGCTGAGCCGGGTTCACCGTTTGCGATACGCAAGGACGCGCGCTATCTGCTCAACCCAGGCAGCGTCGGACAGCCACGCGATGGCGATCCGCGCGCTGCGTATGCCATTCTTGACACCGCGCAACGTCGCTGGATGCCGCAGCGCGCTGAGTATGACATCGCCGCCGCCCAACAAAAAATGCGCGATGAGCAATTCCCCCACTCACTGATCGAACGTCTTGAATATGGGCGCTGATGCCGCATGAAAAAAATACGTCTGGATGCCCTGATGGTCTCGCGCGGTTTGGCGGAGAGCCGCGACTGGGCTCAGCGCCTGATACGCGCGGGCGAAGTGCGCGTCAACGAGCAAGTGATTGACGCGCCCGCAAAAACGTTTGCGGATGATCCATTACTCACGATCACCGTAGATCAGCCGCCACGATATGTATCCCGCGGCGGCTTTAAGCTGGAGGCGGCGCTCAACCAATTTGCCATAGATGTGCGCGACAAAGTATGTGTGGATGTCGGCAGCAGCACAGGCGGCTTTACCGATTGCTTGTTGCAACGTGGCGCGGCACGGGTGATCGCGCTCGATGTCGGACGCAACCAGTTGCATTGGAAGCTGCGCAACGACCCGCGCGTGACTGTCATGGAGGATGTGAATGCGCGGCACTTGGATGCGTTGCCTGCGACGCCGAGCATCGCGGTGATGGATGTGTCGTTTATTTCGCTCGAATTGATTTTGCCCAAAGTGTTTGTGTGGATTGCGTCTGATGGCGATATCGTCGCGCTCATCAAGCCGCAGTTTGAGGCAGGGCGCGAGTTGGTCGGCAAAGGCGGCATCGTGCGCGACGTGGCGGTGCATGCGCAAGTCGTCGAGCGCATTAAGACCTTTTGCGCAAACGCCGGTTGGCAACCACGCGGCGTGATCGAGTCACCCATTCTCGGCACAGAGGGCAACAAAGAGTTTTTGATTCACTTGAGAAAGCGAGTTTGATATCAGCAAATCGTCATTCTGAGCGAAGCGAAGAATCCCTAACGTGCGGATTGACACCCTAGGGATTCTTCGTCGCGCTATCGCGCTCCTCAGAATGACCTGCTTAGCCTGATACGCGCAAAACACCTTTGCGTCTTTTGTGTTTTTGTGGTGAAATAAGGCTATGAGCATCATTGATGGAAATGCGATATCGGCACAAATAAAAGAAGAAGTCAAGCGCGATGTAGCGCAGTTAATCACCGCGCGCGGCATCACACCCGGATTAGCGACGGTGTTGGTTGGTGACGATCCCGCTTCACACACGTATGTCGCCAATAAACGTAAGACGTGTGCGGAGCTTGGCATCGCGTCGTTTGGCTACACATTGCCCGCTGATACGTCACAGGCAGATTTGTTGAAATTGGTGCGCGAGCTGGCGGAGCGTAACGATGTGCATGGCATCCTCGTGCAGAGTCCGCTGCCCAAACACATAGATGAGGGCGCAGTCACCAATGCCATCCCCGTGACAAAAGATGTGGATGGTTTTCATCCGGCAAATCTTGGCTTGTTGGGCGTCAAAGGCAAAGAAGCTGCGTTTGAGGCTTGCACGCCGCAGGGTTGCATCGTGCTATTGGAGCGCAGTGGCATTCAAATTGCTGGCAAGCGCGCTGTGGTGCTTGGGCGCAGCACGATTGTTGGATTACCGGTTGCGCTGATGCTATTGCGACGCGATGCGACGGTGACGATCTGCCATAGCCGCACGCCTGATCTTGCCGCAGTCACGCGCGAGGCTGACATCTTGATCGCCGCGATTGGCAAACCAAAGTTTGTGACGGCGGAGATGGTGCGCCCGAGCGCAGCGGTCATTGACGTTGGCATCAATCGCATCACCGATGCTACGCGCAAGAGCGGCTCACGCCTCGTTGGCGATGTGGATTTCGATGCGGTTGCGCCGATTGTGGGTGCCATTACCCCTGTGCCGGGCGGCGTCGGTCCGATGACCATTGCTATGCTCATGCGCAACACACTACGCGCTGCGTCACGCCAATAAACAAATTCGATGTTTTATGCGCTTTATAGGCTTGAAGCTATTTGATCCGTTGGAGTAAAAACCTTATCTACTAGTCCTCAATTTCTAATCCCCACCTCTTCCATCAATGCCATGCGCGTGACGACATCCATCAGCTTGGCTTTCCATTCGTCGGGTGTGCCGCTGCGCAAAAAGGACAACTGTTTGCGCCCGATCAAGCCCGATTCACCAAGCAAAAGCTCTAGCCGCGCGCGCGGTATCTGCTCGATCGTCTCTGCACGAATCGTAAAACGGTTGCTCTCGGTCGTGATGGATTGCGCGCCAAATTTTGATGCGGCGAGCTTGAGCCGCGCTTGATACGTCAGGTTGAGCGCGGCAGGCGGCAACTTGCCAAAGCGATCTTGTAGCTCATCCTCAAACGCCACGATTTTGGCTTCGCTGTCGAGGCTGGCGACGCGCCGATACATCTGCACGCGCAGCGTCGCCTCAGGAATGTATGACTCTGGCAAGCCCACCGCCAGCGGCAAATCAATCGTCATCGGTTTAGCTTCTTCGTTGGGCGGAGCTGTGCCGTCGCGCATAGCGCGCAACGTGCCGACCTCGCGCGCCAGCAACCGCGTATAGAGGTCGAGACCGACGCTGGCGACCTGTCCGCTTTGTTTGGGTCCGAGCATGTCGCCTGCGCCACGCAGCTCTAGGTCGCGCATAGCGATCATGTAGCCCGCGCCGAGTCCGGCGGCTTCACGCATGGTCTCGAGGCGCTCACGCGCGTCGTCCGTCATACGAGTGCGTTTGTCATGCAGGAAGTACGCATACGCTTGTGTCGTGCTGCGACCCACGCGACCGCGCAGTTGATATAGCTCGCCGAGTCCAAAATGATCCGCGCGATCCACCACAATCGTGTTTGCGTTTGGAATATCGAGTCCGCTCTCAATAATATTTGTGCAGAGCAAGATGTCGGTCTTGCCATCTGCAAAATCGCTCATCACGCGCGCGAGTTTGCGCTCCTCCATCTGTCCGTGTGCTACCGCCATGCGCGCCTCGGGGATCAGACGCTCGAGCTTTTGTTGCAGCAAACCAATCGTCTGCACACGGTTATGCACAAAAAACACTTGCCCGTCACGATCCAATTCACGGCGAATGGCTTGCTGAATGATGTTGTCGTCGTTGGCTCCGACATGTGTGATGATCGGCAGGCGTTCTGCAGGCGCGGTTTCGATTCGGCTGATGTCGCGAATGCTGGTCAGCCCGAGATACAGCGTACGCGGAATCGGCGTCGCCGACAACGTCAGCACATCCACG
>CAZVQE010000039.1:2433-12958 GCA_964628875.1 uncultured Anaerolineae bacterium | reverse complement strand
CCCGCTCCACCGGCCCGTATTCGCTGGTTACGCAGCAGCCGCTGGGCGGCAAGGCACAGTTCGGTGGTCAGCGCTTCGGTGAGATGGAAGTGTGGGCGCTCGAAGCCTATGGCGCGGCACATACGTTGCAAGAGATGTTGACAGTCAAATCGGACGACACACAAGGGCGCGTGAAGATGTATGAAAACATCGTCAAAGGCATTCCACTTGAGGAGCCGGGTATTCCCGCTTCATTCAAAGTGCTGGTCAAAGAATTGCAGTCGCTGGGTCTATCGGTCGAGGCAATCACCGAGCTTGGCGAGGTAACCAACTTTGGCAAAGAAGACGAAAAGCGTAGCGCGCCACGTATCGCTGGCGGCTTGAATGGATTGGATTTGCCGCTGAATTAAAGTTAATTCGACATCTGCCATTTCAAGCGGAGTGAGGAATCTTTGTGTTGTCACTTCAAAGAGATTTCTCGCTTCGCTCAAAATGACAGATTTTTTGTGACACGTTTAATCGAAGCTCGATTTATTTTGATTGGCTTATGATTTAGCCCTCGCAGCATAAAACACTGCGAGGGCTTTTTTATTTTGAGAATTGAATATGCGTGCAATTGTTTTAGATAAACACCCAAGATTTGTCTCGGACTATCAAACGCCATCTGCGAGTAACTCGCCGATGAATGGAGTCGCCCTCGTGCGCGTCACGCGCGCGGGAGTTTGTAACACAGATGTTGAGCTATGCAAAGGCTACATGACATTTCGCGGTGTGCTGGGACATGAATTTGTCGGCAAGCTAGAGGATGGCACGCGTGTCGTTGGCGAGATCAATATCACGCCGATACAATCGCGCTCGCGCAATTGGTTTGAGCGCGCGCAAGACGCGACGCGCACAACGGTTGGAATTGATCGGCACGATGGAGCGTTTGCAGATTACATTAGCCTGCCGCATGAGGTGCTGCATCGTGTGCCAGACTCTGTGAGTGATGACGAAGCGGTGTTTGTTGAGCCTTTAGCCGCCGCATGCGCCATTCTCGAAAGCGTGCATATCAAACCAACTGACCGTGTCGTAGTACTCGGTGACGGCAAACTTGGGCTGCTGTGTGCGATGGTCGCAGCTACTACGGGTTGCCAACTGACCGTGATTGGCAAGCATGACAACAAACTAGCGCTGCTGCGTCCACGCGCGCGCACGATGCTGCTCAGTGAGTGGCAGGGCGACCGCATCGCAGATGTTGTCATCGAGTGTACTGGCTCGCCGAGCGGATTTGATACGGCGCGACGCATGCTGAAACCACGGGGCACGCTTGTGCTAAAAAGCACATACTCGCCGGTGAACGACGACACGATACACGCGATCAATGCGCTCAACCAATGGCAACAGGCAATGACGATGGTAGTTGTGGATGAGCAGACGGTTGTCGGGTCGCGTTGTGGCCCATTTGACGCTGCGCTGCGCCTGCTTGCCGAAAAACGCGTAGATGTGACGCCGTTGATTCATTCGCGGTTTCCGTTGGAGCAAGGTGTACAAGCGCTCGAACACGCACAAGCCAAAGGCGTGCTAAAAGTGTTGCTAGATATCGCATGAATGCCGCGCCAAGATTTATCACACTGCTGACCAACGCCAACGAAAATATCGGTCACGAGGTGACGTATGCAGCGGCATTGAGTGAGGCATTGACTGCGCTTGGCTGGGAGTCACACGTGTGTCTGCCGAAAAAAGCGCGACTATCTCAATCGCAAGCCAATTGGCATGCCACTCTCGAACCACCGCCGTATCGCGGCGCAACTTGGCGCGATATCGCTCAATTCTCAAAATCACTCGCTCAAACGCTGACTACGCTCATCGCGCGCGACAAACCAGCCGTATTGTTTTTGGAGACGTTTGCGTTGCCGCATTTATTGGCGTTGTTAATGGCGCTTGTGCGGTTAACGCGCCGCGACTTGCAAGTGTGGTTGTTGTATCGCTTTAATTTTCAGAGCGCAAAAAAGGCGCTAGTGTATCGCGCAATGAACGCGCTGATCGAGTGGCTGATCGGGCGGGGCAACCTCGTGCATGTCACTGACAGCGAGACGATGCGCACTATGTTGCAACCGATGCTACACGCGCCGATGTATGTGCTGCCGGTCGTGCCGACGCGCGATGCCGAACTGCAAATAAATGCGCAACACAGACAAACTGATGTGATCGCGTGTTGGTGGCCAGGTCGCCCGTTGCCCGAAAAAGGTTTGCGCGCGATTGAGCAATTTGCCAGAGTGCAGAGCGCGCTGGCGGTGAATGTGGAATTGATGGTGGCGCAATCGGCACATATCACGCAGCTTACGGGCGCATGCAAAGTCGTGCCGTTGCCTGACGCTGTTGATCGCGCGCGATACTGGCAACTGATGCGCGATGTAGATGTCGTGCTGCTGCCGTATGAGCCGAGCGCATATCGGTGGCGCACATCGGGCGTTTTTACTGAGGCGATCTCGATTGGTCAGCGTGTGGCAGTCACGCCCGACACGTGGGCGGCTGATGAGCTGCGGCGTTACGATTTGGGCGAATTGATTTTGCAGTCGTGGCAATCCGAGCGCATCGTGGAGGATGTGTGTGCGTTGGCGCATCGCAGCGATATGCAAGTAAAGCTCGAGCGCATGCAAGCGGCGTATTGTGAGTTTCATTGTCAGCGCGGATTTGCGCGCGCGTTTGATGCCATTTATCAACAGACGAGAGGCAGCTAGATGCGAGTGTTAGTGGTTGGGCGCGAGAACTTTGATTCACCATCGGCGTGGAGCGGGATTCCGTATTTCATGTTGAGGGCGATGCGGTCGCAGGGCATCGAGATCGTGCCAGCCTATCCGGTGAATGGGGCTGCATCGGGCGCGAATCGCGCACGTGAGTATGTCTCAAAAGTGCTTTATCGCCTCAGCGGCGGTAGGACGCGTCGTTGGTTTGCGCGTTGGACGCAGCGCAATATGCAGCGCGTTGCGGATGCGATTGACCAGCGCGTGCGTGAGACACAATCGGACGTTGTGTATGCGATTGTTACGCCTGAGGTTGGCTTTTGCACATTTACTCAGCCATTGATTTATACGTCGGATGGCACATTTGCAGGCGTAGATGGCTACTATGATTGGTTTACCGATTGGCATGCTGAGTCGCGGGATGGCTCGCGCAGCGCTGATATCGCTGCGCTGAATAAAGCGCGGCATGTGATTTATCCGTCGAAGTGGGCGGCGCAATCGGCAGTGACGCACTACGGAATTGCGCGCGATAAGCTGAGCGTGATTCACTATGGCGCAAATTTGAGCGAGCCACCCGTGCAAGCGCGCAACGTAAAACCGCCGACACGTGAGGATGTGCGATTGTTGTTTGTCGGTAGCGAGCCAATTCGCAAAGGACTGGATATCGTCGTCGCCACCCATGATGCTTTGGTGCGTAGTGGAGTGCATGCGCATTTGGATATCGTCGGATGCAGTTATGAGGGCGATTTGCCGCAGCCGCAATTCACCACACAGCATGGCTGGCTGCGCAAGAGTGTGCCGCGCGAGGCGCAAAAAATCAAAGATTTATATGAGCAAGCACATTTTTTCTTTGTGCCTTCGCGCGCGGAGTGCTATGGCATTGTATTTTGCGAGGCGGCGGCGCATGGGTTGCCGGTGATTTCATGCGCGACGGGTGGCATCCCGGATATTGTGGCTGACGGCGCGAGCGGTGTATTGTTGCCGCTTGATTCGACCGCCGAGATGTATGCGCAGGCGATCACGAACATCGTGGATGAGCCGAAACGGTATGCTGCGATGTGCGCATTTGCGTTGGAACGTTATTACCGTGACTTGAATTGGAATATTTTTTCTGGCGATATCATCGCAACTATTCAAAGCTCAACACGAAGTTGATGACGTGGATATTTCTGTGGATAATTAGTTTAGCCAATTTTTCAGGAGAACAACAGTGAGCACATCGAAATACTTTTTATCAAGTCTATTAAGAATCAAGAGACTCTTTGGCGCCGTATCAATTGGAGTTGCGGCTGCAATATTATTGGTCGTATTTGTTGTGAGTCATTCGGCTGTGGCGACACAAACGGGCGCAGATTCGCCTGCTGGCGCAGCTGCCCCACAAATTATTCAAGTTGTTAAGAGAGTTGGGACTACTTTTGCAAATGCATGTGACGGGACGAGCACACTGACTGTATATCAAGGGGACCCATTTTATTATTGCTTTTTCATTCAGTCACAGGCAAGTGATCCCACGTATACCAGCTTAAAGCTCGAAGATAGCGAGCTTGGGCTTATTTATCAGACTGATAGTAGCTATGCGGGCTTTGCTCCGGGAACATCTGTAACAGTTGCTGTTGCAGGGCCTTTTACTTCGATGGTTACTGTAACCACACATATTACGTTGACAGCGGGATATCAGGTCAATGGCAGCCCAAACGCTTTATTTACCTATGGTAGCGCTAAAGTGAATGTGACGCCCTATTTTGCGTCGGTAATCCTTACAAAAACTGTAGGCACATCTGAAAGTTGTGCGGATACGGATACGCTATATGTGTCGAATGGCACTACCGTGTATTACTGCTATCAGCTCAAAAACACAGGCAATGTGACGGTTACTAATATGTCGCTTGTGGATGACAAATTAGGAGTGATAAGCATTCCGAATGGCAATGTGCCGCCGGGAGGCGTATCAATGTTACAAGGCGTGCCTGCAACGTATGCGTCACCAATTACCGTAAGCAATCGCGCAACGTGGACAGTCAAAACGATAGCGGGCTTTATTTTGGATGCCGAAGCCTCTGCGTCGGATACCGCGATAGTGTATGTCAATTATCCGACGCTAACGCCCACACCATCGCGGACATCTACACCGTCCATGACGCCGACGCCCTCTCGTACGCCTACATTGACCCCAACGCCGGGCCCGGGTGTGGCGATTGATAAGACTGTGAGCAAGAGTTCGAGCACAGCTTGTGCCAGCACCGATACGGTTAGCGTCATTAAAGGTGAAGGTGTTTTCTATTGCTATAAACTGCGAAACACTGGGCAGTTTTCGTTGACTAATTTTACGGTGACGGACGACAAAATAGGGGCAATTACACCTAACGTCACCGTACTAAATGGTGGACAGACTGACTCAATTGTGCGCGGCCCATTTACCTATACAACGCAGACCAAAAATACCGTTGCTTGGCAAGCCACCTATTACAACAATGGTACCCCCGTCGTGATCAACGCAACAGATGTAGCTACGGTCAACGTTTCCGCAGGCATTCCAAAATTGGCTTTTTATCAGTTGGTCAATGTTTACGATGCCGCTAACCCGACATGTGTTTATTCAGATACCGTGACGGTGCAACTGGGAACACCGGTATGGTATTGCTATCGAGTTGAGAATCAAAGCACGGGCGTACTTACTTTTGTAAAACACTCGTTGGTTGATAATTATTTTGGGGCTCTGTTATCCAACAACACTGGCATAGTATTGGGACCTGGTCAGGTATATACGTATCCATATCCTATTTCCGTGACACTGTCTTCGAGCCTATATAAACGTGCAAGATGGACAGCTACGGATAACGAGGGCAATGTGTTGTCTGATGAAAAAGGCGCGCAGGTTAATGTAATTGGCGGGTCTACATTGACTCCGACGCCAACTTTAACGCCCACATCTACCTCGACTCCTACACCCACGCCTACACAGGTGCCCATTGACTTTCCTTTGCATTGGCATTTGCCAATTGTTATGCAGAAGTAATCTCGTTTTATCCTAGAACCCACAGACTGTAAAGAGAGAAAACAATTGAATGCTAATGAGCGAATCCCTGCCGATTGCGCCATGGTCATTTTTGGTGCGTCAGGTGATCTGACGCACCGAAAATTGATTCCAGCGCTTTATAACCTTGCCGTTGATGGTTTATTGCCAAAAAATTTTGCCGTAATCGGCTTTGCGCGTAAGCCCAAGACAGACGAATCTTTTCGTGAAGAATGTTTACGAGGCGTACAAGAATTCTCTCGCAGCAAGCCGATTGATGAGCAAGTGTGGAATCAGTTTGCTGTGTGTTTGCACTATCATCAAGGGCAATACGACAACCCCGAAGATTATGCCAAACTCGATGAGCGACTCAAAGCCATTGACCAAGGTCATAGCACTGAGGGCAATCGCCTGTATTACATCGCTACACCGCCAGAAGTCTATGCGTCCATCACTGAACAAATCGGCGTGTCTTCGCTGACGACAAACAAACTTGAGAATGCGTGGGCGCGCATCATCATCGAAAAGCCATTTGGTCACGATGCGCAATCGGCGCACGAACTCAATGAACACATTCACAAATTCTTTCGCGAAGATCAAATTTACCGCATTGACCACTATCTCGGCAAAGAGACCGTGCAAAACATTTTGTTTTTCCGTTTTGCAAATGGCATCTTTGAGCCAATTTGGAACCGCCAATATGTAGATCATGTGCAGATCACCGTCGCCGAGACTATTGGCATCGAGAATCGCGGATCGTACTATGACACCGCAGGCGTGATTCGTGACATTATCCAAAATCACGCGTTGCAACTCGTGGCGCTTACAGCGATGGAACCGCCCATCGAATTTAATGCCCTGTCTGTCCGCAACGAGAAAGTAAAAATACTCAAAGCTGCGCGCGTGGATACCACTAATGGCGACGGCACCGTGCGCGGACAATATGGACCAGGCAAAGTAGACAGCAAGATTGCCTCTGGCTACCTCCAAGAAGAAGGAGTCACCTCTGATTCAACGACCGAAACCTATATGGCGATGAAGTTGTTGGTGGATAACTGGCGTTGGGCGGGTGTCCCGTTTTACATCCGCAGCGGTAAACGACTCAAGCGACGCGTGACCGAGATCGCCATCGAGTTTCGCATGCCGCCGTTGATGCTTTTTGACGAGACTGCCGCACAACACATTGAACCAAACGAACTGGTCATCACCATCCAACCTGACGAAGGCATCGCTATGAAAATCGGCTCAAAACGACCCGGTAGCGGCGAAACTGTGCAACCTGTTGTGATGAGCTTCAAATACAACGATCAGTTTAATGTGCCAGCGCCAGACGCATATGAGCGTTTAATTCTCGACTGCATGCTGGGCGACAGCACACTCTTTACGCGCGCAGACGAGGTTGAGGCGCAGTGGCAAATCATCTCGCCCATCATCGAGTACTGGAGCAATGGCAACGGCTCATTTATTGAGACCTATCGCTCGGGTTCTTCAGGTCCAAAAGCCGCAGATGACATGATGCGCGCTGATGGGCGAAAATGGCGACCGCTATAATTTCAATTTACCAAGACGCAGCCTCGACTGCGTCTTTTCGCGTCAATTCATTAGGAGCAATTTTGTTTCGATCATCATCATTTGTTAAATGGATTTTGAGCGCGGTGACGCTTGTGGCGTGTTCATCAGGCGCGCCGACCATAAGCTCGACTGCCGTAGCACCGCTACCTACCACATTTCAGCCGGCTGTCACGATCTTTGCGCCCGTGCCAACGGCGACACAACTGCCGCCTCAGGCAACTGCGACTCCTCAGCCCAGCGCTACGCCAAAACCTTTGAATGTAGCCTTGGCCGCAGACGTCAACCCATTCACCGGCATCGTCATGAGTGACACGACCAAGCTCGATCGCCGACCAATATTGATCAAAGTCGCAAACACATCTGAGGTGCGACCACAAAGCGGGTTGAGCTATGCCGATGTTGTATTTGAGCATTATGTTGAAGGCGGTATTACGCGATTTGCGGCGCTCTATCTCACCAATGATGTAAATAAGATCGGCTCAGTTCGCAGTTGCCGCCTGATTGATCTCGAGCTGCCAGCCATATTTGATGCTGGCTTAATTTGTAGTGGCACTAGCCCGGGCGTCAAGCCACTCATGCGCGATTCGTTTGCGTTCAAAAACGAACTCTCAATGATTAGCGATTTTGGACCCTATGAGTGCCCTACGTGTCCTATGTATCGCACAAATGAAGCTGATCCGCCGCATAATCTATTTGCTAACACTGTTAATGCGCGCAAGGAGCTGACCGACCGTAGCAAAAACCAGCGTTCCGAATTTAAGGGCTGGACGTTTGATAGCGCTGCGCCAAGCTCAACGCTGCTTGCCCAACAAATCATCGTGCCATACAAATCAGGCGCGGTGGGTTGGACTTTTGACGCCGCCATGAACAAGTATTCGCGCACATTGGCTGGTGCCCCATTCACCGACAAACTCACTGGCAAAGCGCTCACTGATGATAATGTCATCGTCGTTTTTGCGTATCACGCTGATACCGACATTGTTGAGGATGTAACCGGCGCAAAATCCATCCAAATTCAATGGTGGGGACAGGGACCGCTCAAAATAGCGCGTGACGGCAAACTCATCAATGGTTTGTGGAAGCGATTGACGCCGACGGGCAGCATGAATTTTTTTGATGATGCTGGTAATCCGATTGCACTAAAGCCCGGTAACTCTTTTGTGCAGTTCGTGCCACTCGAATTTGCAGTTGAAGTGAAATAAATAGTTAAAAACAAAAAGGCGACTCGATAGTCGCCTTTTTGTTTAGTTGTAAATCTGACTACGGCAAATACAAATATTGACCCGGATAGATTAAATCTGATGTCAGCCCATTTGCCGCCATAATCGCATGCACGCTCGTGCCATAGTTTAGCGCGATGCGAAAAAGCGTGTCGCCGCGTCGCACGATATATGCGCCCTGCGTCCATCCGTTTGGATAGCCATGATGCGTCTCTACGCGATGACAGCTCGTGATCCGCAGATGTTGCCCGGGATAAATGAGATTTACATCTTGCAGCGCGTTGTCAGCCGCAATGGCTTGTACCGTTGTGTTGTAGCGCAGCGCAATACGAAAAACGCGCTCGCCTTCTTGCACTACATGGGTAATGGATTGATTGCAAGGCACATTTGGGTCGGTGTTGAATGGCGGAATAACCGTGAGTTGAGGCGCTGCTGTAAAAGCCGGCAATACCGCCGTGGGTTGAGGTGGCAGTGCAGTGGGTTGTGGTTGCGGCGGCGCTACGGGTAACGGTGTTGGCGTAGCAACAACAATGACAGGCACAGGCGTAGGCGGTGGTGGCACAGGCGTATTTGTAGGCAATGCGCCGGGCGATTCATTTGGCATGCCTTTGCTTTCAACCACTTGTTGGCAACCTGCGATGAAGATAATTGATGCAACAGATAAAATAACTCTTTGTCTGTGCCAAAAATATGACCATGCACTCATGATGAGGTATGTTATACCAGAATTAAAGGTGGTTTCTTATGCGATCTGATGATCCAACAAAACAAGAGATTTTGTCTTGGGCTGATGTAGATAGCCTGATAGATCAACTATTGCCGCAAATGAACGGCGTTTTTGACTCACTACTCATGATTACACGTGGCGGCATCATTCCGGGTGGCATGATCGCCGAAGCGCTCGACATTCGGCACATGCTGGTCGCTGCGGTCGAGTTTCCATCAAATGATGCGCCGCGATTATTAGCCTGGCCAACCTTTTTGCAGTTTCCTGAGGATGAGGTTGTGCGCGGTCGCCGCATCTTGATCGTAGATGATGTGTGGACGCATGGACGCCACATCATGACTGTGCGTGGCCGCCTCGATGCGCTTGGCGCGCGCACCGAGATGGCAGTGCTACATTACAAACCAACCAAGTCACTCTTTCCAAATCACAAACCCAATTATTTTGCGGCGGTGACCGATGCGCATATCGTGTATCCGTGGGAAATAAATCGCCGTCCGCGTGCGACACGCGTGCGCGTGCCGCAACTGTGAGATATGAATGTGAACGCACTGTGTTTGTATGTAGTGCGTTCGTTTGAATGAAGCCAACTCAATCATCTCCGCGCGCCTGTCCGCTGTGTGACGCGATTGCGCTAGGCAAAAAAGGCGAGATCGTCACGTGTGCGCACTGCAGTAGTGTATTTGTCTATGATGCCGAATCTCACACCGTGTGCTATACGCACCTTGCTGAGGAGTTTGAGCAGCATGCGCCACAACTCACCACACAATGGCTTACGCGCACGCAGGTGTATGCGATCGTCGGCAAACCAATCGCACAAAGCCAAAAACAAACAAACAAGCCACTGCTGACACTGGCGCTACTGTTGATATCAGGTGTGTTGATCGGCGCGATGTTTTTGGCGAATTGGGTGCCAGTGCATCGTATTGATTCGACGTTGCCGACTGAGCGTCCGACCGTGACGACACTCATTCAACCTACTGCAACACAGATGCGGTCGCTCATTAGCTCGCCGACGGCTGCAGCGATTGCTTCACCGCTCAATAGTCCATTGGCTGCGACGGCCATTCCACCGACACTCGTGCCGATCCTCGAGGCGCCGCCGACTGCAACACAGACACGCACTAGCACACATACACCGTTGCCAAGCGCGACCGTGACAGCGACAATCACAAATACACCTACCGCGGTGACGATTGATCTGGGCGCTACCTCGCCGTTGCAGGTTATTACGCCGACATTGCCGCCTACATTCACGCCTGCGCCGACTAGCGTCGAAGTAACTGTTACC
>CAZVQE010000039.1:0-2423 GCA_964628875.1 uncultured Anaerolineae bacterium | reverse complement strand
ATCGTCGGCAAGCGCGGCTGCGACCGCAATACCCTCTACAACTGCAAATGTGACACCGACGCCATCGTTGACTGCAACGCCCGTGCCGACGGATAGTGTGCGCATCGTGTCCGTGTCGTATCTGGGCGATGCTGGGTCAAATGAGTCTGACGAGTATGTTGAGGTGCAAAACTTTACAACGAACGCGATTGGCATGACAAACTGGACGTTGATTTCGGTGGATACATCGCGCGCATTTGCTTTTCCAAATGGGTTTGTATTGCAGCCCAATCAAAAATGCCGTATTTACAGCGGCGTGGTTTCCTCGATAGGTGAATGTGGCAACTTGTCGTTTGGTTTTTCGCCTGTATGGTCAAACACCACCGACATTGCTGAATTGCGCGACCCACTTGGCAGGGTGGTTAGCAAATTCAGCTATGGCAATAGATAATATGTATCGCGTGCGACCGCGAACCTTAAAATATTGCTACTTGACAAAACCCTTTGAATCGCTAGTATTTACTGAGTAAAATATCACGCCCAAAATCCAGTGAAATTCGTGGGCAAAAAGCAATTATTTGTATGGCAGTCAAGAAGGCAAAGCCCGTAAAATCATCAACAAAAGTCACCCAAGCGCAACCCAAAATTCAGATCCGCGCAAAGGCGCGGGTGACACGCATTACCACAGTCGAAGGCGCTCAACAACCCGCGAGCGACGTCTTGCCCGGCGCGTTAGAGGTTATTGCCGTTGAGGAACTCACTGGCGAAGAGCAGCTCATCAACCTTGGACGCGAAAAGGGCTATGTCACGTATGACGATGTGCTTGCGGCGTTTCCAGACGCAGAAAAGCAGCTCGACCAAATGGAGGATGTGTTTGCTGCGCTGACCGACGCGGGCATCGCTATCGTTCCCAATGAAGAAGAAGCCGCCGACCAACTCGCCGCCGCTGATGACGATGACGATGAAGATGAGTATGGCGAGACGCAAAACGAGGACCTGCTCGAAGCTATCGAAGCCGATGACACCGTTGGTTTGTATCTAAAAGAGATCGGGCGCGTGCCATTGCTGACTGCCGCGCAAGAAGTAGACCTAGCGCAACGTATGGAGCGCGGCAAGGCCGCCCGCGACATGCTTGCTGCAGGGGAGGTCACCGAAAAAGACCGCGAGCGCTATGAGTTCTATTCAGAAGACGGCATGGCGGCGCGCGAGCATCTCATCAACGCCAACTCGCGTCTTGTGATCAGCGTCGCAAAGAAATATATCGGGCGTGGCGTGCCGTTCCTCGATTTGATTCAAGAAGGCAACATCGGTCTCATCCGCGCGGCAAAGAAATTTGATTGGCGACGCGGTCACAAATTTAGCACCTACGCGACGTGGTGGATCCGCCAAGCTGTGACGCGTGCGATTGCAGATCAGGGGCGCACGATCCGCGTGCCGGTGCATATGGGTGATCAGATCAACCGCCTACTGCGCGCCAACCACCAATTGACTCAAGAGCTAGGACGCGACCCGACCGTTGCTGAATTGGCGGAGTCGCTGAATGTGACTGTGCGCAAAGCTGAGCAGATGATCCAAGTCGCGCGCCGTCCGATCAGCCTCGAGACACCGACCGACGACGAAGAAGAAAGCGTGCTGGGTGACTTTATTCCGGATGAGGACAGCCCCGCTCCTGCAGAATTGATCACTAGCCAAGCGCTGCGCGACCAACTGCAAGACATCCTCGACACGTTGCCACCGCGCGAGGTGCGCATCTTGCAGCTGCGCTATGGCTTGCTCGATGGCGAGATGTACACGCTTGAGGAGGTTGGCAAGCGCCTCGGTGTGACACGCGAGCGTGTGCGCCAGATTGAGGCGCAGGCGCTGAGCCGTCTGCGGCACCCAACGCACACGCGCAAGCTACGCGACTTTTTGAAAGAGTAGGATAACAAATAGGCCTTTACAAAACTTTCGTGTCATCAATCTCTGTCTCTGATCCATTTCCCATTGAAGATTTTGTCGCATCTGCTGTCCAAGCACTCAAAACACTTGGTGATGCACGAGCTATTGCCATCTTATTAGAAGGTCAATGTTACTTTTCATATTGTGAGCAAGACTGGAATATTGATTTTTGGAACTTTGTGATTGGAACGCCAGTACATTTGTATCATGTAATGTCAGAGTTTGAAAGAAAATCGACTGAGAAGGCAATATGCAAAGTTATTAGCCCATTTTTCCGTAATGACACAGGGAATGACCTAAGAGGAGTTCAAATAACGCCACTTGTGAGCCAAGCGCAGGAAGGTTGGCGTGATGAAGCGTTGCGTTTTATTAAAGGCGAAGGGCTAACAAATCAAGGCAGGGTAAGAAGCGATAACATTGCTTCAAAACAATTTAAAGGACTCCTTTTTAGATCTGAGGCTGAGATTGTTTTATTTGAAGCTCTAACACGCGCGCAACTTGCTGTT
>CAZVQE010000038.1:0-13063 GCA_964628875.1 uncultured Anaerolineae bacterium | reverse complement strand
TGCCGTATCCGCCTGAGCGACGTGTGGCATTCACCGGCAAAAATCCGCTGACTGAGTCACTCTCTGCGCGCGCCATTCAACTAATCGGGCAACATCTGCGCAACGCCGTGTATCAACCCAATAATCTCGCCGCGCGCGAAGGCATGAGCCTCGCCGCACTGACCGCGGGCATGGCGTTTAGTAGCGCGGGTCTGGCGAGCGTGCATGCGTTGCAATATCCGGTCGGCGCACTGACGCATACGGGACACGGTCTTGGCAATGCGATTTTGTTGCCGGCAGTGATGGAGTATCTGCTGCCGTCCAATCCGGCTGCATTTGCGCAGATCGCCGCATGGCTCGGCGAAGACACCGCGCGCATGTCGCAGATGGATGCCGCGCGCGCAAGCGTCAGCGCGGTGCAACGTCTCAAAGCCGATGTCGGCATTCCGCGCGGGCTGAGTGAGATCGGCGTCAAAGAGAGCGACATCGAGGGCATGGCACAGACTGCGGCGACCTTTGCGCGTCTGGTGAATTGCAGCCCGCGCCCAGCTACACCTGAAGCGTTGGCGTGGATGTTGCGCAAAGCGCTGTAAACATGCGTATTCAAGAGGCGCGAGCGATCTTGGATCATCGGTTGCAACCGCCGTCGACAAACTGGCTGACTGTTGAAACTCAACTGAGGCATTTTGCGCTGATCACATACGCGTTGCCCGCAGAGCGTTTGGCGCGGCATATTCCCTCTGAGCGCTTTGACATTTTTACGACGGAGATCAATGGCACATCGCAAGCCCTAATCAGCGTTGTGCCATTTGTGGATGTTGATTTTCACTTTATGCGCATCGCGCCATTTGCAAAATTTCATTTTGCGCAGACCAACTATCGCGCGTATGTGATTGACAAAGCCAGCGGCGAACTCTGCGTATGGTTTTTTGGCACCACGCTGGGGTCTCCTGTGGTGCATCTTCCGCGCGTGTTGTGGCGCATTCCGTGGCATCCTGCGCACTATGACATTGATTGTGCATATGACGCAAACACACAACGTTATCAGCGCTATCGCATGCAGGCAAAGTCAAGTTGGAGCGCGTTACACGTTGAGTTGCACGATAGCGGTAACACAGCGCGCGCACATGTCGGCTTCGCAGATGAAGCCACTTTCAAGCTCGTGCTGACTCACCCGATCACGGGTTACTTTTATCGGTTGGATGGCGCACTCGGCAGCTATCGCGTTTGGCATGACGAATTGACATTGAGCGAAGGCAACGCAACAACCGCCTATTTCGGTGTGTGTGAGCGATTGGGGCTGCTGTCGCGCGATGAGATGCTGCATCCGATCTCGGTGCTGATGACGAAGCAAACAACGTTTAAGGTGCTATTGCCGCCTCATCGCGTAGCATAGTCGGCAGCCAACCTATCGAGTTTTTCATGTCAGTCACAGCGTTTGATGGTAAAACATACGCATGTCAGATCGCAAACTTATTACGCTCATCATCGCGGGCGTATTCGTCTGTTTTTGTTTGAGTTTGGTTGCAGTCGGTGGAATTGGTTTTTCGCTGTATTCAAACTTTAGCCAAGCCCGACTCCCGAGCGCAACTTCTGTTATTAGCGCTGTAGTCACGCCAGCGCCGCGCGCGACCGTCGCCGGTGGAACGGCGATTGCGGCTGCAACCGCCGCACCCGCACAAAATCCATTCGCAAATGCTACGCCGACGCCTCTGCCTAGTGGCATCGAGCCACCCGCATCACCCAGCGCGATCTATGGCGCCGTGTTGCCAAAAGAAGACCTCGTTGATATCGCCATCCGTTTTCGCGGAGTCAAGAGCGCCGACACACAGGTGACCTGCCCGACCGCGCGCAAAGAATGGAAAGTCGGTGACGTGCGCGAATTTAAGCTGAGCAACCAAGATACAAATACGATCTTTAGCGTGCAAGCCGAATTGCGTTATAAGACGAGCGAGGTGTATGCGTGGGTGCAGACCTCACCCAACCGACTCTCGATTGATCAAAAAAAATTACAAGCGGCGATGGATGAATTTAGCAACAAGATCATCCCAACCAACCGCGCGTATTTTGGCAAGGAGCGCAGTCCGGGCGTAGATTGCGATGCGCACTTGCACGTGATCCATGCCAGCGGTGTCGGCAAATCCGTCGGTGGCTACTTTTCATCGGTGGACAGCTATCCAAAGGCGGTGCGACCCGATTCAAATGAAGGCGAAGCATTTATCATCCATGCTGAGCGCGGCTACAACGGCGCCGACCCGGGCAGCGGCAGCTATATGAGCACGCTGTCACATGAGTTGCAGCACATGATTAGCTTTAACAACAATCACACGCCGCAACTCTGGTTAGAGGAGGGCGCGGCGCAACTCGCTGAGCGGGTGAATGGATACGACGAAGAAGCCGTCTCGAGCGCGTTCCGATTTGCTGCGCGACCTGACACACAGCTCAACACATGGAGCGAGAGCAGCGCAGGTGAAAACAGCGCGCATTATGGAGCGGCGTATTTGTGGTGGGCGTATTTGTATGATCGTTTTGGCGGCGTCATGACGCAAAAGTTGATTCAATCCCCCGAGCGCAACATAGACAGCCACATGAAGCTGCTCGCCGACAATGGCATTGTCAACACAGATACGGGCAAGCCTTATACATTTGCTGAGTTGTTTAGCGACTATGTGGTGGCAAATTATCTTGGCAAACAACGCGTGAGTGGCGATACGGTCAATCGGTTTAATTACACCGGCGTCAGTGTGCCAAAGATGACGCTGTATGCGCGCTACAACGCATCAAATTTACCGCGCAATAAGCGCGATAGCGTGAGTCAATTTGGCACGCACTACATCGAGTTTAGCGGCAGCAAACCTATCGAGATTGAGTTTAGCGGCAGCAATCGCGTGGCGCTTTTGCCGACCAAGCTCGACGACGGCGTATTTTGGTGGTCGCAGCGCGGCGACGAGAGCAACCCAAAGCTCACACGCGAGTTTGATTTGACCGGCGCAAAGGGCGACATCAAGATGACCTATCGCGCATGGTATCGCATCGAGAAAGATTACGACTACGCTTATCTCAGCGCCTCGACTGATGGCGGCGCCACGTGGAAGACACTCAGGACAAGCACATGCACAACCGACGACCCAAACAAAGCTAACTTAGGTTGTGGCTACACCGGTATGCCAAGCAGTGACGAATCTGTATGGGTCAGTGAGTCCGCCGATCTGAGTGAATTTGCCGGCAAAAAAGTGCAATTGCGCTTTGAGCTAGTGACCGACGCAGGCGTTAATCGCGAGGGGCTGGCAATTGACAACATCGAGATACCTGCGATTGGATTTAAGGACAACGCAAACACAGCTAACGGCTGGAAAGCAGAGGGCTTTGTGCGCACGGACGATCAATTGCCACAAACCTGGAACGTGCAAGCCATCGTGACGAAAAGTGATAACAGTATCGAGGTGCGCCGCATGACGTTGAATGGCAACGTCGGCACGCTACCGCTCGAACTCGGTCAAGGCGTCAAGAGCGCCGTGATCGCAATCTCTCCGACAACTTTGGTCACGACCGAGTCAGCGCAGTATCAGCTAAATGTGAAATGAGTGAGAGGAGAAGTCAGACATCAGAAGCCAGATTTGTATCGAAGGTTACATCTGACGTCTGATATCTGACTTCTTAAATCTTGTTACGAACCACATACGTTGGTCGGTCGGTCACACGCAGATAGGTGCGCGCGAGGTACTCACCGATGATGCCGAGTGCAAATAATTGCACACCCGAAAAGATGGCGATGGCAGACGCCAAAAACGCAAAGCCTTGCACGACGCCACCCTGTAATAAAAATCGCCCAATCACAAACAACAGCATCAACGCGCCCAATGCCGCAAACGCCATTCCAACATAGCTGGCTATCTGCAACGGCAACACGCTAAACCCTGTGATGAGATTGAGCGCGTGCGTGATGAGCTTGCGCAATGTGTAGCCTGACTGCCCAGCGATGCGCGATGCATGCTTGACATGTACCCATGTAAATCGCGTGGTCGCCCACGTCAGCAGTACGTCAATCGAAACAAACTGCCCGCGAAAATTTTCAAACGCTTTGCGCAGCTCGGTGCGAAACGCGCGAAACGGACCGCTGTGTTTGGCGGCATCCACACCCATCGCGCCTTGCAGCATACGCTTGGTCATCACAGAGGCGAGATCGCGCAAAAAACCATGCCGCTCTTCTTGCGGCGTGCCAAACACCACATCAAACTCAGGCGTGAGCTTTGCCAATAGTTTCGGGATTTCTTCGGGCGGATGTTGCCCGTCATCATCCATATTTACTATGATCTCTTTGGTGGCAGCGCGGATGCCGCAAAGCAGCGCATTGCCTTGTCCGTAGTTGCGCATGAGATTGACGCCGCGCACCCAATTCCACTCAGCAGATAAATTCTCGATCACACTCCAACTCTGATCGCGGCTGCCGTCGTTGACAAGGATGACCTCATAGTCGTCGGCGCAGGTCGGGAGAATGGCGCTCAAACGCTGTACAACCTGCGGCAACATCGCCGAACTGTTATAAACGGGGATAACAACACTGATCGAATACACGCGCAAGGATTATAGATGGCGCGCCACGCACAAGCCATACGCATGCATGACCGCAAAATACTCCCACTGCGTATTTGCAAAGTGCGCGCCAATCAACTCAACTAGCCGCGTCTCTGTGCGCGGAAACGAGCCGCGATCATAGCGCCACAACAATCTGCCAATGGGGCGTTGAGGTCGCCACAGCGGATCAATAAACAAAAACGTGCCGCCGCGTTTGAGCACACGCGCACACTCGCCGATGAGGTCGCTAATCAATGCATCAGGCACATGATGCATGACGAACACACACAAGCCAAAATCTATGCTGCCACTTTGGAGCGCCATCCGTGTGCCGTCAGATAGCAATGCCGTGTCACCGGCAAATTTTGCGCGAAAGCCGTCGAGTTTTTGGCGATCAATGTCGAGGCATGTGTAATTGACCCGTGTGGCAAATTGCTCGCGCTGGATGCCTGTGCCGCCGCCAACATCAAGCACATGCGCACCCGCCGCCAACTGCGGAATATGCGCGGCGATGCGTTGTTGTACATGGCTCACGCCAACGGTGATTTGCAATGCGTCGTAGACGATGGGCTGCGCGACAATCTTGTGCGCTATGTTTTTTACGAGATCAGACATGCACGGGGCAACTGAGATTATATCGTTTTGAAATGGCGCTCAAGGTGCGTAAACACAAGACGCGGATCGTCCCAATGCACCAAGCCGCCATACTGCGGCAAATCTACGATCTGCCAATTGGGCGATTTTTTGAGCTTGTCAATTGCGTCGTAGCGCGTCGTGTAATCATGCCCGCACAACGCCAACACCGGCAACTTGAGCTGTGCGTAGCGTGACACCATATTTGGCGTAAAGAGTTTGCCAGCGATAAAGTAAAACGGCGCATTTCGCGCGCCAACCTGATGGCTGGTCTCATACGCATAATCCGCAAGCGGCTGCGGATCCGCGCGACGCAAACTGGCGCGCAAAAACTTTTCGAGGCTGGGACGAGAGACGAGTAAATCAAATAGCGCTTGACTGAGTTGCGGCATATCGAGCACGCGCAGAGCGCCATTCAACGGCAGCGACATGCCCGTGCGCTGACTCATGCCGCTCGGCGAGATCAGCGTCAGCGTGCGAAAACGCTGCGGCTGAGCCAACGCCGCCAATGTTGCAAACTCACTGCCAAGCGACAACGCCACCACATCGGCAGCGACCGCGCCACACTCATGCCCCATTAGCTCAAGAATGACATCACGATAGAGATCAGGGCTGTACTCGATACGCGCGCGGTCGCTAAATCCAAAGCCGGGCAACTCAATTGAGATCACGCGGCGCGTGCGCGCATACTCATCAATGATTGGCTTCATCTCATAGCTGGATGCAGCTGCATTGACACTGTGAATGACAAAGAGCGGCGCGACATCGGTTTGAAATAAACCGCGTCGAGATTGACCTGCCACATAGTACGCCACGCGACCGGCGCGTTTGCTGGTAAATTGCTTTAGCTCTGCATTTAGCGCGCGACGCATAGACACACTGTGCGACACATAGCGGCGCACATACGCGGCAGCCGCAAGTCCAATTCCCATCATCGTCATCACCCCGCCCGCCAAAACCAATGAGCGCGTCGTCGTTTTTGCCATAGGCTGATTTTATAATGCGTTGTATGCGAGTGGTAACGAATGAAGCACGAGTGAAGCGCGAAACGCGCATTGGACGTATTGCGATCTATACGTCACTGGGCATTTTGGCGCTAGGTCTGATCGTGACGGTGTTTGGTCAGCAGTGGGGCTTGATTAGCGAGCAAAACATCTTTACGTTTTACATGGTGTATTTTGGAATCTTGATCGTTGGGTTTGCGGTGTCGCGCGTTGGCATGTACTACGCCAATCGGCAAATCTCACCGCTGCGACCAGAGGCGGTATTGCGCGACAGCCTCAAAGGGCTAGACCGCAAATACACGCTACAGCTTTTCAAAGAGCCGACGGATTATGTGTTGATTGAGCCGGGTGGCATCAGCGCATTTATCTTCAAAAACCAGCAGGGCAAAATCACATTCAAAGATGGCAAATGGAAGCACAGCGACAACGCACTCTCGCGCATCTTTGGGCGCGGCGATGCACTCGGCAATCCAAAGCAAGATGTGGATGATGCCGTGACCAAGATTGCCGCGCTGATCAAAGGCAAGATGCCGACCTATCAAGTGCCCGTTCGCGGCATAGTCGTGTTTAGCGACCCCAAGGCGCAGCTCGCGCTCGACCCGTTGCCGTTTGCGGCGGTGCGACCTGACGAGATCAAAGACTATCTGCGCGGCGCAGGCAAACTCAAAGAGCTGCCAACTTCGATTCAACGGCAGGTACGTGAGGCGCTCGACGCGCCGCCGCTTGTCAACACGGAGAATGCATAAACTTGCGTCCGTGGGAAAGCCTTAGCGTGTCATTCTGAGGTTCGGCGAGCCGAAGAATCTCTGCGACATTTGGCGCAAACATGACAACGCAGAGATTCTTCACTCCGCTTTGCTTCGTTCAGAATGACATTCATAGTTTCATACTTATCACGAACTCAAATTGGAAAAGTAATCAGGGGCAATGCAATGCGCAAAGGCATCTATCAAGCGTTTGACAAAGATCAAAATGTGATCGCCGATGAGCGCTGGCAATTTATTACGCTGGCGGACGGCTCGATCCAAATTGACAACGAGACGATACGGTTGCGCCCGTTTGCTGAGCCGCGCCGTGATTCGATTACGCTCACGCTTGATGGTGAATTGAACCCGCAACTGCTGACGATACACGCGCTCAAGGGCAAACGCGAGAGCCGCATTAGCTGGGTGGATGGCGCGGCGCTGACGTGTTGGCAATTTGACACCGCGACACATAGGCGCGAGTTTGCGTTTGGCGCACAGCACGAGCTCGATTACATCTCGCCGCTATTTAATATGGTGACGGTGTGGCGCAGTCGCCTCGCCGTCGGACAGTCGCGCCGCTTTGAGGCGCTGCTGTTGGATGCGGTCAGCTTTGAGCCGACATGGATGACGCAGACCTACGCGCACGTCGCGCGCGAGCCACACACGACCGTATTTGGCGAATTGACGCTCGAACATTACACGCTCGATTTTGGTGGCAAACATATCAGCCATTTTTGGTGCGATGACGATGGTGTGGTATTTGACTTTCGCGCGGGCGCAGGCGGCGGGTATTTGCTACGCGCGACTAATTTTTAGTTTGATATGACCCTACGTTACTACTCCGCCGATGACATCCGCCGCGCGCTACCGATGCGCCGCGCAATTGACACGATGCGGGCTGCATTTTGCGCGCTACATGCCGGCAAGGTCACCATGCCCGTGCGTCTGCAAATGCCAACGCCCGACGGTGTGTGTTTATTTATGCCCGCGCATATTGCGGCGCACGACGGCAGACCCGCCGCGCTCGGGCAAAAGGTGGTCAATGTGTTTGGCGACAATCGCGCGCGCAGACTGCCTGTGATTAACGCCATCGTGTTGTTATTTGACGCGCAGACGGGCGTGCCAACCACCGCACTCGAAGGCACGACGCTGACGGCGCTACGCACAGGCGCGGTGAGTGGATTGGCAACCGAGTTACTCGCGCCGCGTGACGCGCGTGTGCTGACGATCTTTGGCGCGGGCGCACAAGCCGCATATCAGATCGAGGCGGTGTGCGCTGTGCGACCCATTCAACAAATAAATATCATCAGCAAAATGGGCGACTCAGCGCGGCTGCTCGCGGCGTGGCTGCAAAACGAAGATGCGTCGCGGCGCTATATCGCGGCTCAGGATATCGAGACGGCCGTGCGCGGCGCGGATGTGATTACCACCAGCACAAACTCGACCGCGCCGCTGTTTGATGGCGCGTGGGTCAAAGTCGGCACGCACATCAATGCTATCGGCGCATATCGCCGCGACATGATCGAGGTGGACGCGACGTTGATCCGGCGCGCGGCGGTGTATGTGGATGATCGCGCGGCGGCGCTCGAGGAGGCGGGCGACTTGCTTCAGCCGATTGAGCGCGGTGAGTGGTCGGCTGAGCGCGTGGTGGCTGATCTGGGTGAATTAGCCAGTGGCGCGGTAAGTATTGCGGCGGATGCGTCACGCATTACGTTTTTTAAGTCGTGCGGACTGGCGGTCGAGGATGTGGCGGCAGCGATGGCTGTCGCGGGGATGTGGTAAAACAGCCGCATCATGGTTGTTGTAAAAGTCGGCGGCAGCGCCGGTATCAATTACGATCTCGTGTGCGATGACATCGCCACGTTGGTCAAAGATGGCGAGCGCGTGATTTTGATTCACGGCGGCAGCGACGAAACGAATAAGATTAGCACTCAGCTTGGCAAACCGCCGCGCATATTGACCTCGCCGCAGGGGTTTACGAGCCGTTACACCGACAGCGAAACACTCGATATTTTTGCGATGGTTTATGCCGGCAAGATGAATACGCGCATCGTCGAGCGACTACAAAAACGCGGCGTCAACGCGGTCGGGCTCAGCGGGTTAGATGGTCGTCTGCTCGAGGGGCAACGCAAAGCCAGCGTGCGCGCGGTGGAGAATGGGCGGCAGATTTTGGTGCGCGATGACTACACCGGTAAAGTCGAAAAGGTGAATGCAGCGTTGCTCAATCTACTGCTTGATGCGGGTTATACGCCGGTGATTTCGCCACCCGCATGCAGCGCTGAGGGCGAAGCCATCAACGTGGATGGCGATCGCGCAGCGGCGATGATCGCCAGCGCACTCGGCGCAAAGCAACTCATTATTTTGAGCAACATTCCCGGGTTGTTGCGCGTGTTTCCTGACGAGAGCACGTTGATTCCGCATATTCGTTACGCGGGTTTAGAGCAGGCGCTCGGCTTTGCAGAAGGGCGCATGAAGAAAAAAGTGTTGGGCGCCAGCGAAGCCATCGCCGCAGGCGTGCGACAAGTCGTATTTGGCGACGCGCGTCTCGAGCGCCCGATATTCAATTCGATGAATGGCAAAGGCACGGTTATCGAAAACTAAACGCTACCGCATGGGCGGTGAATGGCGAAAATTGTTTTTCGGAGATATCGGAGTAGCAGTTTTTGACGAAGTTGGGGTGGCTGTAGGTGTTGGAGTGATGGTTGGTAGATTGCCCACATCTAGGAAAATACCCTGTATATAAGTGTTTACCTCAACTTTGGGCGCAGCTAAACGATAGATCGTGCCCGAACTAATTCCAACCAAATAAAGCTCGCCATTTTTATCTTCGCCAAACGATGATAAATAATCAGGCACAGTAAGCACCGACGTGGCAGTCAGCGCTCCTGTAGCTGTGTTTGTCGCAGACCAGATTTGCCCAGTACATAGGTCGCCATATGTGTATTTGCCATACAAACTTGGCAGCGCTTTGCCGCGATACACGTAGCCGCCAATGATGGCGCACTGGCTGTCTTCGTGTGCATAAACCAACGAAGGCACAGTGGGTGAAATGTTTGTGTCGTATTCGCAATGTAGAGTTTCGCCTGTCTTTAGCTCTCCAAATAACTCGTTGCCTTCATACATGCTCCAGCCAAAGTTCATGCCTGTGATATTGCCGTTAGGGACTATATCTACTTCCTCCCACGCGAATTCGCCAACATCGCCGATGTACAAGTCGCCCGTGAGGTGGTCAAACGACGCGCGCCATGGATTGCGAAATCCATAGACAAATACTTCGGGGGCTTGATCCTTAGCAAATTGATTTGCAGTGGGTGCTGTATAGGTGTACTGCTGGGTCACGTCAATGCGCAGTATCTTGCCATGCCAGTCCGATAAGTTTTGAGCATAGCAAAAATTGTCATAGTTGGTCATGCTCGGATCGCCGCCATCGCCGAATGCAATATGCAAGTAAGGTTCACTACCAGTAGGGTTGAAACCCATCCAACCACCATAATGTGCCGCGCGTGGGTCTTGCGGCATACGTAACAACTCCACGCGGCTATAGGAGTCTGCGACATTTAGATCATTTGTCACGTAATAACGCGCCACTACGCTATCAAAGGTATCTTTCTCAATGTAATAAACGTAAAAACGTCGCGTATTTAAAAAATCAGGCTCAAAAGCTAATCCGAGCAAACCCGTTTGCGCATTATTCCGCTCCACCAACGAACTAATGTCTAAAAAGGGACGCGCAAGCACTTGCCCCTTTTGAATTATCTTGATCTTTCCTCCAAGCTCGACTACAAATAATCGGTCATCGCCTGCGTGGGTGACATACAAAGGATCAGTAAAACCACTGGCAAATTTTTGTAATACGATTGTCGGCTCGGACGTCTGAAAAGATACAGGTTGATCAAAGCGTATGTTTGCTGAGGTTGGATTCACCAAATGCAGCAAAAATACAAATCCCAAAAATAAAGATAAGGCTAGCCCGCGCTTTAGATACATGTTAAAAAATGCTCGATGAAACCCAATGTAGCAAACCAAAAGTTGATTTGCACAGCGCGGCGCATTATAAATTTAACATGTAATAAAAACGTAAATTACTTTGTTTGACGAGGGTTGAGAGAGCTAAAGTAATCGCGCACATAGTCGCGCAATTCAGAAGGCACCTCACCATTCTGCAGCGCTTCATCAGCGGCTTGCGCGTACGAGCTATATACAGATTGATACGGCACATTGCTGTTGCCATTAGGCGCTTGATTTGGCCGCCCCTGCGGATTAGGCGCTGCCACGCCGCGCCCTTCTTGCAGTTGCACATCCTGCCCCTGTGAATTAATTCTTTCGGGCGCGTACACATCGTTGCTCGATCCACTATCCTCACTGTGCTGAGATTGCTGCGCCGCGCCCGCCCCTGCCTCTCCAGACGCCTGCGCCAAATTTGCTTCCGCAGATGCATCGCCTTCACCCGCAGACATTGCGTCGCCTTCGCCCGTTGCGCTTGCTGCTGATTCGCCCTGCTCGCCGCCTGAATCTGAAGGATCGCCATCGGCGCGCTGTTCGGCGCGAGCAACAGCACGACGCGCATCGCGCGCAGTTTGTTGCGCATCGTTTAGCGCTTGCGAGGCTTGCTGTTGTTGATTCGCTTGTTGCAGCGCGCTTGCAGCTTTATCGAGTGACTTTTGTGCATCATCCATTTTGCCCTCGCGCAATTGTTGCGCCGCGTCGCGCAGTTGTTCAGCCAATTGCTGGTCTGTGTTTTGCACACCGCGCGAGAGTTGATCAAGTTGATCGGCGAGTTTATTCTGTTGTTGTGCTTGATCCGGTGAATTTGCATTTTGAGACGCTAAATCGCGCATCTCATCTGCGGCTTTATCAAAGTCACGGTTTGCCAGCGCGTCCGCCAAATCATTTGTTTTTGGGTCTGCCGCAAGCGAGCGCCCTGCTTGTTCCAATTCATCCGCACGTTGCTCAGCCTGTGGGTCGCGCAACGCATCTAATTTGGATTGCATCTCATTCAAAGCAGCCAACGCGTCTTCGGGGCTAGCTGTTTTGTCTTCAAGCGTTTGTTGTGCTTCGTTTAGCGCATCCAAAGCGGCTTGTTTTTGTGCGTCCGTTAAATCGCCAGACTGTTGAATGATTTGTTTGGCTTCTTCAATTTGCAGCGCTTGCTTAGCCAGCTCTGCCCGCAACTTCTCACGGTTTGCCAAAACATCATGTTGTGGATTTGGCAAGATAATGGCAAGAATAAGCGCAATAAGCATTACTCCAGAAACAATGACATCTCGCCAAACAACGCGAAACGGCAAAACTTTCTTTGAATTTACTCGCCGCAAAACATCGGTGGCATCGCGCAATTGGAGTTTGCGCAATACATCACTTCCAGCCAATGCTCCGCTGCACAGTTCGAGCGCAGTTGATAGTCGCTGTTTGAGATGAAATTGTTCATCAAAGTGTCGCGCCCATTGCAAATCCGATTTGCGCATTGCGCTGAGCCACGGCAACATGATTGCAATCAACACCGCAATCATGATCGTGATTAATGAGATGGCAATGGTTTGAGACAGATTAAAGATCGGCAACACACGCGCAAGAAGCGCAATGAGGAGTGCAGACCCAATTCCAACAGCCAACCCAAAAAATATCAACGCTAAACTACGCTGTAGCCGCGCTCGGATAGACCATTGATGGATGTATCGTGTGAGCTCATCCATAAGAGGAGTGTAACACGAACGAATGGAGGAAAAATAACAAAGAGTCCTCTGGCAACGACCTACTCTTGCATGCAGTCGCCCGCATACTACCATCAGCGCTGACGAGCTTAACTTCCGGGTTCGGGATGGGACCGGGTGTGACCTCGTCGCTCAAATCACCAAAAGACTCTAAGCTAACTTGTCTATAGCACTCTAAAAACTGAATAGAACGAAATCAAACTCAAGCGCATATTGCTGTATCGAGAAATTTACAATTTACTTGAAACTCGTGTTCTGAAGAATCATGTGAAAAGAAAGCCAATCGGTCGTTAGTATGAGTTAGCTAAACACATTGCTATGCTTACACCTCTCACCTATTAAACCAGTAGTCTTCTGGCGACCTTCAGGGGAATCTTATCTTAGGGCGGGTTTCCCACTTAGATGCTTTCAGCGG
>CAZVQE010000037.1:0-13190 GCA_964628875.1 uncultured Anaerolineae bacterium | reverse complement strand
TCAAAGGCGTACCAGACGAATTACTCGAAGCTGCGCGCATAGATGGCGCAAATGAACGCCGTATCTTCTTTAGCATTCTCATCCCATACATATGGGGCACCATTGTCACGGTGACCACCACCATCATCATATTCATGCTCAAAATATTTGACCTTGTCATGGGCATGACTGGCGGTCAATTTAGCACCGATGTGATTGGCACTCAGTTTTACCGCCAACTCTTTGCAAATCGAAACCTTGGTTGGGGTGCGGCAATTGCGACATTGTTGTTAGTGGCTGTCATCCCTGTGATGGCATACAACCTACGCCAGCTCGCTCAAAATCGCAAATAAACCGGAGTCAAATACATGTCACTCAAAAAAAATCAGCAACGCTCAAACTTATTTATCAATGTGCTGTTGGCAGCTATTTGCTTATTGTGGTTATTGCCTACTTTTGGTTTGCTCGTATCTTCTTTTCGCACTGGGCGTGCAATCCAAGAAAGCGGCTGGTGGAATATCTTTCCACATCGTGAGTGGATCAAAACTTCCGAGATGCCCGCGCCAACAGGCACAGGCGACGCGCCTATCACAATAGAAGGCGTTACAGCGACTTTTGAGCAATTTCGCGCGGGCGTCGAAAGCAATGGCAAGCGTCTACGTTGGGAAGGCAACCGCCGCTTAGGCACGATTTTTGTTGAAGAGCAAAAGTGGACGATGGATACCCGATTCACCACGAGCAACTACCAAGCTGTCATACTCGGCGATCAATACAAAGAAAAAGCCGAAGATGGCACAGAGCGCGCTGTCACTGGAAATGACATCGGGCCTTCGTTTATCAACACCGCCGTTGTGGCAATCCCCTCGACGATTATCCCCATCTTGATTGCCGCATTCGCGGCTTATGCTTTTTCGTGGATGAATTTCATCGGCAAGCGCATCTTGTTTGTGGCGGTGGTCGCCTTGCTCGTCGTGCCGTTACAGGTGGCGATGGTGCCCATCTTGCGCGACTTTGGCAAGATCGGAATCAATGGCACCTACCTCGCAGTATGGCTCGCACACATAACGTTTGGTTTGCCACTGGCAACCTACCTGCTCTACAACTACATCTCGCAACTCCCGCACGAAACCATGGAAGCAGCTTACATGGACGGCGCATCGCACTTCACAACTTTTACAAAGTTGGTGCTACCACTCAGCGTGCCGGCGCTGGCGTCGTTTGCTATCTTTCAGTTTATTTGGGTGTGGAATGACTTTCTGGTCAGCCTCATCTTCCTTGGACCCAGTGGCAATTTGCGTGTGATGACTGCTCGCCTCACCGACATGATTGGCTCACGTGGACAAGACTGGCACTATCTCACCGCCGGCGCATTTGTCACAATGCTCGTCCCGCTCATTGTGTTCTTGAGCATGCAGCGCTACTTCGTGCGTGGTTTGTTGGCTGGCAGCGTCAAAGGCTGATTTTCATTTAAGACCCAAGAGATCAGAAGTCGAACTGCAGATTATGATCTGTACTTTGACTTCTGATCTATGATATTTGACTATTAAAATGCAATTCTCTCAAGATTTCACATGGGGCGTTGCTACAGCCTCATATCAAGTCGAAGGCGCAGCCAACGAAGACGGGCGCGGGCGCAGTTGGTGGGATGATTTTTGCGACCGTCCAGGCGCCATTCAAGACAAAAGCAGCGGCGCAGTCGCCTGCGACCACTATCATCGCTACACCGATGACGTTGCGCTGATGAAGCAACTCGGTGTGCAAGCCTATCGCTTTTCGATCTCATGGTCGCGCGTGCTGCCCGAAGGCACGGGTCGTATCGAAAAGCGTGGTTTGGATTTTTATGGCCGCCTCGTAGATCGCCTACTCGCTGCAGGCATCACACCCTACGTCACGCTGTATCACTGGGATCTGCCCTCAGCGCTTGCGGCGCGCGGCGGATGGCAAACCCGCGAAATCGCCGATTGGTTTGCGGATTACTCCGCAATCATGGCGCGTGCGTTGGGCGACCGTGTACAACATTGGATGACCATAAACGAACCGTGGTGCATAGCGTTTCTCAGCCACGAGATCGGTGAACACGCGCCCGGTATGCGCAGCCGCAAAGTCGCGCGTCAAGTCGCACATCACACACTCATCGCGCATGGCAAATCTGTCCAAGCTCTACGCGCTAGCGCGAGCCTCACGCCAAAGGTGGGCATCGCGCTCAATTTTGAGCCGCTCAAGCCACTAACTGAGTCTGCCAAAGACATCACCGCGACACAACAACTCGTGCCACATGATCCGTTTTTTGGCTGGTTTGCTACACCGATTTTGCATGGCTACTACGCGCCGGCGGTGCTAGAGGAATCGGGCGCAGACATCCCCGAAATCAAGTCTGGCGATATGGCGCTCGCCGCGCAAAAGCTCGATTACATTGGCGTGAACTACTACACCGTATCGCGTGTCAAAGCCGGCAAACATGGCGTTGCCGAGCGCACAAAACACCCTACCAACGAGCGCACATTGATGGACTGGGAAGTATGTCCGGATGGCTTGTATGGTTTGCTGCTGCGACTTCAACATGAGGCTCGTGGACAAACGCCCATCTTTATTACGGAGAATGGCAACTCATTTGCGGACAAAATTAGCAAAGATGGACGCATCCACGATACACGCCGCATCGCCTACATCCGTGGACACATTGACGCAGTTAGACGCGCTATCCAAGACGGCGCGGACGTACGCGGATACTTTGTTTGGTCGCTCATGGATAACTTTGAGTGGGCGCGCGGCTATCAGCAATTTTTCGGCTTGGTGCATACCAACTACGCGACACAAAAACGCACAATCAAAGACAGCGGTTACTTTTATCAGCAAGTCATCGCACAAAATGGGCTGCCGAACGAGTGAGTATGAATGCGACCAAAAGCGCAATCAATAACCGTGCACTAAGCTACATTGAGCAACACTGGCAACACATGATCCGCAGCGTGCCACATGACACAGACACGCTCATTGGTTTGCCGCACCCGTTTCCGATTCCCCGCGACGGTGGAGCAAGCAACGCCGGAATGTTTCAGGAAATGTATTACTGGGACAGTTTTTTTATCTCACTGGGTTTGTTTGATACGCCGCACGAGCATTTGATTGTTGATGTCGCTGAGAATTTCGCTTATCTCGTCGAACGCTTCGGGATCATTCCAAACGGCACGCGATTTTATTTTCTCTCGCGCAGCCAACCGCCCTTTTTTACGCAACAAATCAAGCTGGCACTGCGGCTCGGCGAACATCAATTCAACCAGAGCAAGCATAGCTGGCTCGAGCGTATGCTCGATAGCGCCGAACGCGAGCATGTCAACGTATGGCTGGGTGACGCGCAGCCGCATCATCGTCGCGTCTATTGCGGTTTGTCACGCTACTTTGACATCAACTATCTCGACATTTTGGCTTCGTGCGAGAGCGGCTGGGATCACAGCACGCGCTGTGATGACCGTTGGCTCGATCATCTGCCCGTTGATCTCAATTGCATCTTGTATCAACGCGAATGCGACATGGCAGAGTTTGCGTCACAGCTCGGCGACTCAGTCCGCGCCCAAAAATGGCAATCCGCTGCTGAGCAACGCCGCAACACGATTCAAAAGTTGATGTGGGACGACGCGCTTGGCTTTTATTTTGACTTTGATTGGCGCGCCGAGCGCATCAATCCAGATGCATCGCTGGCAGGGTTTTATGCCATGTGGGCGGGCGTAGCTACACACGCGCAAGCTGTGCGCATGACCGCCGATTGGTTGCCACAATTTTTATGCTCGGGCGGACTCGTAACAACGCTCAAACGCGAAGCTGGTAAACAATGGGCATCGCCCAATGGTTGGGCGCCCTTACAGTGGATCGTGACCGAGGGTCTACAGCGCTATGGTTTTTTGAATGAGTCGCAAGAAGTCCGACGACGCTGGCTCAACACTTGCGCTCATGCGTTTGAGGCGACTGGCAAGTTTTTTGAAAAATACAGCGTGATACAAACTGAACGTGACGCCGAAGAAGGGGTGTATGGTCAATTGACCGGCTTTGGTTGGACAAACGGCGTCTATGTAGATTTTTGTCACAAACTAACCACGAACAACTAATTACTAATAACTCTCATCATCATGTACGCAGGAATCGAAGCTGGAGGCACAAAATTTGTATGCGCGATCAGTCGCGGCAACGACTCCACGTTGCTCGCGCGCGCCTCATTTCCAACCGTAGAGCAGTCACATCAAACCATTGATGCCTGCGTGCATTGGTTGCAAGAGCAACAAGCAAAATATGGTGTGTTCAAAGCGATAGGCATCGGCTCATTTGGTCCGGTAGATCTCAATCGCGCCTCGCCAACTTACGGTTACATCACGACAACGCCAAAGGTTGGCTGGCAAAACACCGATCTCGTCGGCGCGATTCGCCAGACCTTTGCTGTGCCGATCGGCTTTGATACAGATGTCAATGGCGCTGCGCTTGGCGAGCATCTGTGGGGCGCGGGTCGCAATATCGCCAACCTTATTTACATCACGATGGGCACGGGCATCGGCGGCGGCGCGCTGGTAAATGGCGCTCCGCTGCATGGTCTGTTGCACTCCGAGATGGGTCACATTCGCATCCCGCGTGACTCCGCGCGTGATCCATTCAACGGCATGTGCTATGCGCACGGCGATTGCTGGGAGGGATTGTGCTGTGGCCCCGCCATCGAGCGGCGTGTCGGCACACGCGCAGAGGCATTGCCACCGACACATGAGATTTGGAATATGATCGCAACGTATACCGCTTATGCGCTCAACAACATCATCATGACTCTATCGCCACAACGCATCATCCTCGGCGGCAGCGTGCCAAAAGCGGGACAACTCGGGCAAGATGCGTTTATGCAGAGGGTGCGCGCTGAGACGCTCAAGATTTTGAATGGCTATCTATCCGCCAAAGAGATCACCCAAAACATAGATCAATACATCGTGCCGCCCGCGCTGGGCGATGACGCGGGCGTGTGTGGCGCTATTGCGCTCGCGTTGCGCGAAATCACCCACTAACATCTATCAATCACACATGTTGACTGACACATTACTCACAAAACTCAAAACCATCATTGATTCGCCCGCAAAATGGAGCGTGTTTGAGGCAAGATTGCGCACACATTCGCCGCGCTTATATGAGTTGCTAGCCAGCTTGTATGGCACGCGCGAGGACTTTGAAGCGCGATATGCCGACATTGTGTGCGACGCCGCGCGCGCTTATATGGCACGCCCGCGTTGGCTGCGACAGCTCGATCTTGCGCGTGAGCAAAACCCCACGTGGTTTAAATCCAACCAAATGCTCGGCGCGGTGTGCTACGTTGATTTGTATGCGGGCAATTTGAATGGGTTGCGCGAGCGCATCAGCTATTTCAAAGAGCTAGGCGTGACGTATTTGCATCTGATGCCACTCTTCAAAGCGCCTGAGCCAAACAACGATGGTGGCTACGCCGTCTCAAGCTACCGCGAGGTCAATCCGCAGATCGGCACCATCAGACAGCTCGCCACATTGGCACGCGAGCTACACAACGAGGGCATTTCGTTGTGCCTCGACTTTATTTTTAACCACACATCCGACGAGCATGTCTGGGCGCAACAAGCCAAAGACGGCGACCCGCTCCACCGTGATTTTTACTTCATCTTTCCAGATCGCACATCGCCAGATCAATATGAAAAAAACTTGCGCGAGATATTTCCGGACGAGCATCCGGGCGCATTTAGTCAGCAACCCAACGGCGAGTGGGTTTGGACGACATTTCACAGTTATCAATGGGATTTGAATTATGCAAATCCGCGCGTATTTCAGGCGATGGCAGACGAGATGCTATACATCGCCAATCTCGGCGTCGAGGTTTTGCGTATGGATGCGGTCGCCTTTATCTGGAAGCAAATGGGCACCGTCTGCGAAAACCTGCCGGAGGCGCATACGCTCATCCAAGCGTTTAATGCTGTGTGTCGCATCGCAGCCCCGTCGCTCTTGTTTAAGAGCGAGGCGATCGTGCATCCTGACGATGTCAACAAATACATCTCAACTGACGAGTGTCAACTGAGTTACAACCCGCTCATGATGGCGCTCTTGTGGAATAGCCTCGCCACACGCGAAGTGCGCATGCTACGTCAAGCGCTTGCCAAACGTTACGCCATTCCACAAGACAGCGCATGGGTCAACTATGTGCGCTGTCACGATGACATTGGCTGGACCTTTAGCGATGAGGATGCCGCGCGACTTGGCATCAATGGCTACGATCATCGGCGCTTTCTTAATCAGTTTTACACCGCGCGATTTGAGGGCACATTTGCGCGCGGCGTGCCATTCCAAGAGAATCCAAAAACGGGTGACTGTCGCATCTCTGGCACAGCCGCGAGCCTCGCGGGTCTTGAGCGCGCACTGTCGCTGAGTCAGTCGCGCAACACGGAGATCGAGCTTGCATTGCGGCGCTTGTTGCTGATACACAGCGTCATTCTCAGCACAGGTGGCATACCGCTGCTCTATCTCGGCGACGAGACCGCGCAACTCAATGACTACAGCTACCTCGACGATCCCGCCAAACATCATGACAGTCGCTGGGTGCATCGTCCACGCCTGGTGGAATCAAGCACGCAGTCAAGTGACGAATCGCGCGAAATTGGCGAGGTCATGCGCACGCGGTTGCTCAGCCTGATCCAATTACGCCAGCAACAAACCGCGTTTGCTGGTGGCGAATTGCATGTGCTGAATACATGGAGCGATCACATATTGGGTTACTCACGCCAGCACGCCGATCAGCGCATTACTGTGTTTGCGAACTTTAGCGAACACGCGCAAGTCGTGCCAAGTGCGGCGTTGTGTGAGATGCATCTGCCAGAGGTGATGACTGACCTTGTGAGCGGGGGCGACATGCTGACACAAACGGATATCGCGTTACAGCCCTATCAGTTTGTATGGCTGACTTACTAGGTTTATACGTCTATGTAAACGACATAGACGCTACGTAAAGCGAATGTCGCGTTTGAGCAACCCATACACCCAAGAGTCTGACACCTCACCTTCTACGATGCAGTCTTCGCGCAAAGTGCCTTCACGTAAAAATCCGAGTTTTTCGAGCACGCGTCCTGATGCAATATTACGCGTATCTGCCTCAGCTTGCACTCGATTCAAATTCAATGTGTCAAATGCCCAACGCACCAATGCGCGTCCCGCTTCGGTAGCAACACCTTGACCCCACGCAGCCTCTGCAAGACAGTAGCCAATTTTTGCGCTACGAAAATCTTTATTCCAGCTCATCAAACTACACCAACCGATGAATTTGCCATCGGAAATGCGTTCGATAGCCAGCCGCACTCCAAATTCATCAAGCTCTATTTGCTTGCATCGTGCGATAAAACGTTCGGCTTGTGCGCGGTCTTGCCACGGCGGAGAGTCCCAATAACGCAATACGCGCGGATTGCTTTGCAACGCAAAAATGGCATCGGTGTCAGATTCTGAAAAAGGGCGCAACAAAAGTCGAGTCGTGTGCAATGTGGGCGTTATCAATGACATGGACGAAGTATAGAGGCTACCTCACAAATCGCGCCGTCCAAACACACGAATCGCCACAACTAACAAGACAACGATGTAGAGCAACGTCCACGCCACCATACCATTGGATGGCACCGCCGGCGACGAAAACGGCGTAAATGGGATCTCACGCATGAGCGGTGATTGCATGTAGTAGGCAGATAACCGCCACATGGTTTCGCTCGGCGCAATCAGACTGGCAATAACGCCCACGTTGCGTGCGGCGCTGATATCAGCACGCGCGCCGATTTGCTCGATCCACCCGCCAATAAAGGCGATGCCAAACATGCCAAAGCCCATCACTCCATTTGCCAACGTGCCGAGGCGCGCTCCGCCGGCAATTGACAAGGCAATCAACGCGCTACACTCAATCATCATAAACAGCAATCCAAGCGCGGCATTTGCGATCAAAAAACCGCTCATGATTTTTACAATCACGATGACGCCAAACACCATCAACGTCACATATAGCATGCACAACAACCAAAACCCGAGCCATTTGCCAAGCACGATCTCAGCGCGACGCATCGGCTTAGTGGCGAGCGATTGAATCGCGCCCGATGCAATCTCGCCGCTCAATGTATCCACCGGCGTCAACACCGACATCATCACCGTCAAAAAATTTACCGCGTATAAACCCGCCAACGCAAGAAACTCATAAAACAAATTTAAGCTGGTTTGGCGAATATTGGGATCAGTGCGTAACAACGCGCCGACACCGAAATTAAAATTTGGCTCAGCCAACGCCTCGCGCACAATGAAGTACGTCGCCACCGCATATAGCGCCAAAAACGCCAAGCCAAAATACAACCCCGCGCTGACTACTTTTTTGCGACGCGCCTCATGAAAGGTGAGTTGAGCGATTATGAAAATATTCATGGTTTAGCCTGCGCGCTGATCGCCAAGCGCCTCAATAAACATTGACTCAAGGCTTTGCTTTGCGGAGTTGATCGAGTAAATCTCAGCGCCATGAGCGACGAGTTGCGCAACGATGCGCGGTAGCACGCGCTCGTCCGTGAGTGTGAGGTGAATGACATTCTCAGCATACGTCACATCATTGGCAAAATTTTTTATCACAGATAGCAGGTTTTCATTCACATGCTCGAGTCTCATCTCAGCGTGAATCAAATCCGTATGCGCGCGCAAATCCACTTCGCGCACGACCTCGCCCTGCCGTATAAACACCACACGATCGCAGGTCACCTCAACCTCGCTCAACAAATGCGAATTGAGAAATACCGTCGTGCCTTCACTGCGCATCTCGTTGATGATGTCGCGCACCATCAACCTGCCAATCGGGTCTAAACCCGAGGTTGGCTCATCGAGAAAAACAAGATGCGGGCGATTAAGTAGCGCTTGCGCCAGCCCGATACGCTGCAACATGCCTTTGCTGTATTGGCGTAATTGGCGCCCGCCCGCATCCAGCATATCAACACGCACTAAGAGTTGCTCGATGCGTGGCTCGATATCTGTCTCACGCATACCAAACATGCGCGCATGAAATCGCAAAAATTCGCGCCCAGTCAGCCAATCTTGAAATCGAAAATGCTCGGGCAAAAAGCCAATCTTTGCGCGCGTATGTGTATCGCCTAGTGGTTGCCCCAAAATTATGCCCTGCCCGCTCGTCGGTTGCATCAGGCTCAGCATCATCTTCATCGAGGTAGATTTGCCAGCTCCGTTTGGACCCAAAAATCCAAACACCTCGCCACGCGGCACACGCAAAGTTAGGTCTTTGACAGCAACCTTCGCCCCAAATTCTTTACGCAAATGTTGCGTCTCGATGGCGTAATTCACTTTGACTGATTATGCGGTATTGCACGATGAATTAAGCCGCGTGCGAGTGTGCCGCTCAATTGACCTATGCAAGCAACAGCCAATGAAAAAATGCCGAGCATAGCAATAGATGTGAATGTGTTGGGATGTAATGTGTCAGGCAAACCAAATACATACTTGACAAGATGAATCAAAGGCAAACATATCCATGTTCCCAGTGTGCTAATCCAGCCGCGCCTGCTCCAGATTGCGCCAAACACACACGTTGCCGTGGCAAGTAGCAAAACAATTACGATTGGGCTCACCTCGCCGCCAAAGGCAAAATTGTCCACGGCGGCGATAGCCATTCCAACAAGCGCACCAGATAAAAAGCGCATCTACTGAACCGAATTAGCCAACACAATCATATCGTCGCTACTCAGTGCGCCGCTGATGCCATACAACATGTCATTCTCAGTCCACATCAACGCGTTTTGCGGCGGCTCAGTCTTGCTGGTCACCAATACGCCTTTGACGTTATGAATGGTCACCTCACGGAACGAGGCGGCTTGCGTTGGAATCGGCATCACAAGCGTAGTACTCCAGTCAATACTATGCGCATACTGTCGCGCCTCACTCGCGCTCATACCGATCAGTCGCAGTCCGATCTCGCCGAGGTCAGCCATATTTACACTTGCGGGCAGATTTATCTCAGGCGTTGGCATCTGCACAAAATCCAATTCGGCGCCTTGCGGACGTCCTGACAACATTGCCTCTTTGGTAGCGACCAACGCGCGCTGTTCCGGCGTCAATTTTTCAGCGATCGTTGAGTTTGTCGCCGATGCGCGATTTACGGTTTGCATGGAGGGATTGCGATAGCTCACTTTGACGGACTTTGACAGTTTGACGTTGATGGTCGCGCCATTCAATGCAGTAGGCACATTTAGATCGTTGATGCCCATGAGTTGCAATGCGGCATTCATCTTATTTACATCGGGCGTAAATGAGCCATCTGCAGCATCATTGACCTCGATACTTGTTTGCGTCCAATTTCGTGGCGCCGCGGGCGCTTTGACTGCGTAGCCTGTCAATGCGCTGGCTTCGGCGATTGATTTGACAGTTTGTGGCGCGGCTTGTTTGGTGAATTGAGGTTCACTGGCAAACAATGTGCGTGGATCAAGCTTGTCGAGTTGTGCAAGGCTGCTACTGTTTTGATCAAAGCTCACGACTGTAATGCGCTTGACGCGAAACAAATCTAAAAATCCCTGCGCAGCTGCGCCAATGCTCGGCACTGAAAAGATACTGACAGTCGCCAATGCAGTCGCAGTAATTCCCGCAATGATCCTTGTGGTCGGCGTTGCGCGGCGTTGCTGACGCTCTTGTGCGCGTAGTTTGTCACGTAGCTCGCCAGCGAATTTTTCATTGGGTTGTTTGTGTTGATTCATAAAGTCTTCCATTTTCTTCTCTTCATTTTTTGCTTGTCATTCCGAGCGTGCGCCTCAGCGCCGCGAGGAATCCCTCAAAAATTACGTCACAGGGATTTCTCCCTTCGGTCGAAATGACAAAATCACTACTTTTCCCATCGCTGGCGCAGCTGTTGCACAACGCGATGGGCGATGGTGCCAACGTTGCTTTCACTCAGCTTTAACACTGCCGCAATGTCACGGTTACTCATGTCTGCGCCATACTTCAGCGCGACGATTTCACGCTCACGCTCAGGCAATTCACCCAAGAGTGAATGCAACCGATGAAACTGCTCACGCCGCGCAGCCTCGCTCTCGCTGGATGGCGCATGCACATTGAGCGTCTCATCATCCAGTGAAACTGTCGTGCGCCGCGTGTTCGATTCCGCCCGAAAATAATCAATCGCTACATTGCGCGCAATCGTAAAAAGCCACGTGTTAAATGCAGCTTTGTCACGATCAAATCGCGCGCGATGCTGCCACGCCTTTTCAAATGTCATCGCGGTCAGGTCTTCGGCGACAGCATCATCCTCGACGCGATAACGCAAAAAGTTGTAGACGCGAGGCAGCTGCTCGGCGTACAGCGCGTCCCAGTCCAGCTTATTTGCCGTCAAAAATAACCCACGAAATTGATTCACTGTGATTGCCATTCGCATCTATTTATACGCAATGGCGCGCCAAAGTATCACACGCGATATGCATAGTTGCACTACAATCACGCGAATCTATGGATGGAGAGCCAACATCTCTATTTGTGTCGGTCATTGGCGCATGGCTGCTTGCTGGCACGCTAGATATCACGGGGGCGACGATTCATTTCAAGCTGCGCGGTGGCGGCAGTCTATCGAAACTATTGCAATTTATCGCCAGCGGCATGCTCGGGCGTGTAGCGTATGACAAAGGAAACGCGTCTGCTGCGTTAGGTTTGGTTCTGCATTATTTGTTTGCCTTGATTTGGACGGTTGTGTTTTTTGTCGCTGCTCGAGCAATACCGTGGCTGACACAAAACGCAATTTTGAGTGGCGTCATTTACGCGATTTTTGTCTGGGGCGTGATGAGCTTTATCGTGATACCGTTTTCCAAAATCGGCAAACGCCCAATAAACGTTTTGCAGTCTTTGATCGGACTGTGCATCTTGATCGTGTGTATTGGCTTGCCAATTGCACTTCTTGCGCAGAGATGCTTTTTGCGGCGGTAAGCATTCTTTTTGCATGCAGATTACAATCCGCGCATGGCAGATTTGTTTGAGCAAGCCATGCAAGAACGCGCAAACGAAGAGCAGCCGCTCGCCGCGCGTATGCGTCCGCGCACGCTGGATGAATTTATCGGACAAGAGGCGATCATCGGCGCGGGCAAATTGCTCAGGCGCGCTATTGAGTCGGATCGCCTATTTAGCAGCATCATCTTGTGGGGTCCACCCGGCACAGGCAAGACCACGCTCGCCAAGATCATCGCCAATCGCACTAGCAGTCATTTTGAAGCGCTCAATGCGGTTATGGCGGGCATCGCCGACATCCGTCGCATCTCGGGCGAAGCGAAGGAACGTCGCGCGCTCTATCGCCAACGCACAATTTTGTTGGTGGATGAGATACACCGCTTTAATAAAAGTCAGCAGGATGCGCTACTGCCACACGTCGAGGACGGCACGATTATCCTGATCGGCGCAACAACCGAAAACCCATACTTTGAGGTCAATAGCGCCCTGCTCTCGCGTTCGCGGCTGTTTCAGCTGACGACGTTGACCGAGTCGGATGTGTCGCGGTTAATTGAACGCGCGCTGAGTGACACCGAGCGCGGATATGGCAAACGCGCAGTTGCCATTGAAACAGACGCAAAGCAACATCTGACGCGCGTGGCAAGTGGGGACGCGCGCAATGCACTCAACGCGCTCGAGCTTGCGGTCGAGTCCACGCCGCCGAGCGCTGACGGCGCAATTCACATCAACCTCGCTGTCGCCCAAGACAGCATCCAACGTCGCGCGGTGCTGTATGACAAAGAAGGCGACGCGCACTATGACACGATCAGCGCATTTATCAAGAGCGTGCGCGGTAGCGACCCAGACGCAGCGTTGTATTGGCTGGCAAAGATGATTTACGCGGGCGAGGATCCGCGCTTTGTGTTGCGGCGTTTGTTGATTTTGGCGGGCGAGGACATCGGGCTGGCGGAGCCAATGGGGCTCGTCGTCGCCAACGCCGCCGCGCAAGCGTTTGAGTGGATGGGCATGCCTGAGGGTATTTTTCCGATTGTCGAGGCTACGCTATTTTTGGCGAGCGCGCCCAAGAGCAACACTGCGACGCAATACTTTAGTGCGCGCGCGCAGATCGAGCGCGAGGGCGCGGGCGAGGTGCCCGATCATCTCAAGGACGCAAATCGTGACGCGAAGGGACTCGGTCACGGCAAAGGCTATCAATATCCGCATGAGTTTGACGCGCACTTTGTCGC